>NZ_JACDIJ010000009.1:0-90187 GCF_050937815.1 Treponema sp. OMZ 840 | reverse complement strand
TTCTTTCTTGTTTTTTCTGGCTGTCATATACTCCTCCTAGAGTATCATATTTTCAGCCATTTACACAAATATTTTTACAGGGCCGCTGCACATTCTGTTTAGGGGGCAAAAACGCTTTGAACATTCGACAGCTTAAAAAGCCCCCGTGCCGTTTGTGTGCGGTGTTTATCATAAAGCTGAAAACACCGAAGGCTATGAGCCTGCGGCTGCGCCCCCGCAGTTTTCTTCGAAGACTACGGGGTTTTAAAAATTAACAACATATATTTTCTGAATCTTATATAGCGATTTTGTGTAACAATATCATTATAATTTAACTCACCATATTAAGATTAACCAGCTCAATCATAATTGATGGAATTAATAACTCTTTCCAGTTATTAACCAAAATATATTTGATGTACCGTATTAATTAATAGCTATTTTTGCAATTTTGATTAGTATCTCAAAATAATAGATAACGATAACTATATATGCAATTATTTTTAAACTTTTATTATTCGATATTCTTTCAATAAAAGTCAAATCCCGTATAGACAATAATAATAATAAAATCAATCCCATTGGTATTAACTGTTCTTCTAAATATTTTATGATATTAAGCATTATGATATCTCCTATTAATTTTTATCTTCAATTATATATCTATTTTGCAAATCCATTGGACTTGGCTCATTTAGAGGTTGTTGATATTGAATTAATATATCCACAACAGTATTTGCCGGTATATCAACATTATCATCAATAAAATTGGCTATTTCTTTTGCTTTCGTACAGTTTTCACCTGTGGCTGCCGTAACAACACTATCAATCGTTGTTGCCATTATCTCATTCATAGTATTAGGGATATCATCAACTGGACTTATTTTATCAGGTTCTGGTGCCGAAAGACCACCAATAACTTCTGCAGCTCCAATCACAAATTGAGTAAATCCATTCACAACAAAACCACCGCCAATTATTCCAGCTACAGCTACTACTGGAGTTGCTGTTCCCGCTGATAAAGCTTCTATAGCACCAGAACCTCCTAAGATTAAGGTTCCAGTCCCCATTTTCCCAAAACCCTTATATAGGTTTTCCATACCTTTTCCAACCATATCCCAATCAACCCTCCCCGTCGGATCTGTATATCTAATCGGGTTATTCCCGGCATAGTGGTACAGGTGCATGTTTACCGTGTTATAGATTCCTCCCATTCCGGGTAAGTTTTGGTTGTGTTTTTTAGCTTCATCATTCACGGGCGCCATAGGTATGTAATCAGATAACGCCGGGTCGGTTGTAAAGCAAAAATATATAGTATTAATTGTTTGTACTAAAAACATATATATTAGCTAGAAATAAAAACTCCATTATTGCCACGATATAAAAATGCTTCGGGTCCAACATAGTCATCTGCTTTTATTCCCATCTCGATGTTTCCAGTTCCATTGAAAATGATTTTCAACACGTCTGCATCTAGTTTAACATCAGTAATAGTTTTTCCTATTTAATGATTGTTCAATGGGAGACGTAATATGATTGAAGAGAGTGATTATACTACCATCATTTAAAGATAATATAAGAGAGCCTTTTACACTTTTAATACTTGTTAACTGTTTATGAAGCATATTATCTCTGAGCAAATTCATTCGGAACCTCCAATAGGATAATGATTTTCCGGCTCTGTAAAAGCTCGCCTACTTTCTGCCATATTTATCATTATACGGGCTTTCCTTTAAATTCGTCAACCACAGAAAATATCGATTTTCGAGGATTAACGAATTTTCGCCGTTTCGGAATAAAATGAGAAACGGCATACAATACAAGCGACAACGACGGACGCAGTGTTTTTGCAAAGACTATAGGGTTAAAACTTATAAATGTTTTTTTAATTGTTTATTATTTTATTAAATGCATAAAATATTTCATATGAGAATTAAATCTTAACCTTTATTTCTTGCAATTTTTCTTCTAATCTTTTCTTATCGTTTGTATCAAAAATATTCTCATTGAAAATAATTTCCTTCTGATATTCTAATAAAACATATATTTGTTTTTTCTTTTCTCTATTCGTATCTTCTTTTTGAATTTCAAAAATTTCTAAACATATATCCAATAATTGTTCAAAACTAATAGAAAAAGATTCTCTTGCATATTGCCTTATATATGATTTTACAGGGATATATTTTTGGGCAATTATATAATCATCTTGAAAAAAAATAATATTTTCCGGATCCGTTATTAAAAAGTAATCAATAACAGTTTTTTTATTCAAATCAACTCTTTTTAAACCCTTTTGTTTAAAATCTTTTTTATCCGACACCAATTCGGATGAAATATATTTGTACTCTTTATTTTGAATATCAGAACCGATTCCCAAAACAAGATATCCGTCTTTGTTTATTAAATACCCATCATCATTAACACAAAAGAAACCGTTTCGAGTAAACAAAATTTCTTGGTTTTGGTTTAACACAACAAAGAAACCTTTGCCGCAAATACAAAAAGCATATTTATAATCCAGCTCTTTGATTATTCCCTGACTATTTAAATAATAATCAACACCCAATGATAAAGGCCTATATCCTTCTTTAGGAAAATTCTTCACATCTCTTTCCAGAGTACTTAAATCTCCCGCAAATAAAGAAAACCCAATAAAGTTTAATAAAAAAGCATATATTAATTTCTTATTCAATTTGTGTAACCACCTTATTATTTTTATCAAGCAAATACCTATCCCCTGTTTGATTATTAGTATATATATAATATTTTTCGGATACATAATAAAAATAAGTTGATCTTTTTTTATTTAAGAATTGATCTGGGGCTTGCTGATTTGAAAAATAAATATTTCCTTTAATATTCTGAATTAATTCAATATCTTCATAGGTATTGTTCGTATTACTCATTGATAAATGAATTAAAGTATCTTTTGTAACACTAATTTTTCCATTATTAAACTGATCATCCATTTGAATTTTTACATTTTCAATTTCTTTTGATATTGCAAGACTGTCCCCATAAACAATCTCTTGAAAGTTGAAACTATATCCATTTAAATTTGTATCAATTGTTCCGTATCCCCAAAAATAAACTTCTTCAACTGTAAAATGATTTTTTCTATCTGCTTTCCCCGTCGGATCCGTATACTTAATAGGATTATTCCCCGCATAATGATACAGGTGGAAGTTCACCGTGTTATATATTCCACCCATGCCCGGCAAGTTCTGATTATGCTTTTTCGCCTCATCATTCACGGGCGCCATGGGGATGTAATCCCCCAACGCGGGATCCGTTGTCAGCCACCTTGATGTTTTCGCGTCCAGGTAACAGATAGCTTTTATCATTTTATATTTCATTATCAAATAAAGATTTTAATAATTATGATTTAATATCCATTCTTTTAAGTTTTTTTCATAGCTCTCTTTTGCCTGTTGTTTTTCTTTTTCTTGTAAAATATCATCATATAAATATTCAACTCGTTTTAACGGCACATCTCCAAAGATTGCATCTGGAAAATCATGATTCCACAAAACATATATTATATCATGTTTAGTATCAGAAGCTTCTTTTAAAACCACATAAAATTCACGCTCTTCGTTTATTCTTATGTAAATCTTATTATCTTTTTCATAACCAACTGTAGAAAAATCTAATACATGTTTCTCAAAATTGCTGGTATAAATAACAAAATATGTATTTTTCTGTAGTTTTGTTATTGAAACGGCATAATCTATTTTGTTTTCAGTAGATTTTTCTGCCCAAACTCCACACATTCTTTCCATATTATTTTCCCCATAAGTATGAATAGAAAATAAAAGAAATAAAACTAAAATTTTGTAGTTCTTGGTATCCATGTTTTTCCTCCATCAAATGTTGTGCAAAATTCTTTAGAACTTTGCTTTAAAGTAAATGGATTTACAAAATTACTTCCATTTGATAATTCAATATGAAAATGTCGTCCTGTACTTGCTATGCTGAAATTATTTTTTTTCGGAAACGACATAACTGTATCCCCCGGCTTATAAAAATCCTGACTCATTTTTAAACCATTGGCATCTCCATGTAACACTCGCATTTTTAAATCTGTTCCTATAATTTCAAACGTTTTTTCATTTGACCCTGTATCACTTCCGCCTATACCTCTTATAAAAAATGGAGTTTTTAAATCTCCGCCTACAACATCTATTCCTGTATGAAAATTTACTCTATAATTTCCAATCGCATCTTGTGCTTCTTCAAAGTCGGTTGTTATCGTTCCATTTTCTATATAATCATCTACATTTAATCGTCCTTCATCAATTATAGCTCTATTATAATCTCCCATCAATGAATTAAAAATATCCATCTGTGATGTTGTTATTTCCTGCCCCTCATTCATACTGTTTGCCATCTCTGCCTGCAGTGATTTTATTTGTTGCATAATTTCATCGGAACTTTCCATTCCCGTCGGATCAGTATATCTAATTGGATTGTTTCCGGCGTAATGGTAAAGGTTGAAATTAATGGTATTAAAAATACCACCGGACATTCCATTAGAATTTCCCGCCATATACTCCCCCAGCGCCGGATCTGTGGTCAGCCAGCGTGATGTTTTAGCGTCCAGGTACCGTGCGCCGTAATAATACAGTCCCGTTTCCTCATCGCGCTCTTTGCCGGTGAATTTAAACGGCAGGGTTCTGTTCTCCGTCGCTCTTTTTTCTATCCAATACTCTCCGTAGGGTGTGTATTCTACTCTCTCGTACTCGTCCCCTTTGTAATCGGTTATTAAGTGGGCGCTTCGCCGCACGGCTCTCTTGCGTGAGCCGTGCTTACCGAGTTTTTTACAGCCGCTCGGACTGTTCTGTGTTGCGTCTGAAAAAACTCGCCTACCTGCTTCCATATTCTTTATTATAAGGGCGTTTCCCTTTAGCTGCAAGGCCTTGGCAGCTTCGTGCTACGGACGGCACGATTACGTTGCTTGTCGCGAGTTTCACATAGGTGAAACTCGTGTTCAACACTGTACACGAAAGTACAGTGTTGAACCGCTTTTCGGGGTTCCCGCTTACGCTCGATAACATCTTTAAGTGTGAGTACATTTTCAAATGTGCGAACTTAAAGCAATGTAGCGCAAGCGGGCAGCGATATTTAAGATGCCCGCTTGCACACCACTGCAATCCCTCACGCGCTTACATAAACATTTCTAAACTACCTGCAACTATTGTATGATACAAAAATCCTGTTGTCTAGCGTAAAAAAATAATTTTTGAACAATAAAAAGTATTCACTTTATTCGGGGCTACAAGCATTTTTCAAAATAGATTTCGTAAAATTACATAATTTTCTATTTTTTACAATAGCATTACCATTCAAAAGCATATTCGGTTCGGCAGAATTATCGTCATATGTATACCACAGCAAAAGTTTACCTTCCTCATTTCTAATTTCACATAATGTAAAGACAAAATTAGAATATCTGGCTTGTTCTATTTTCTGTTTGGTAAGTAAAACAGGTGCTTCAGAAAATACCGATGAAAGAAAATGAGGAAAAGAACGTTCATAAAACACGTATTCTTTTTTTATTTCAAATCTTCCATCTCTTATTTCGCCCAGCTCAAGAGGTCTATCTAAATACGTAACAGGGTTATAGTAGATTGTTAAAATAAACTTCCATTGATTATCTAAAAGCTTAATATTCGGTATAATACTTTTATCATTTAACGGATTATATTTATTTTCACACGATAAATATAAAATTGCAATTCCAAAATACAATAATAAAACCGATATAACTTTAAAACGATTCAAGAAACATTTATTTTTCATTTTCACAAAAAACCTCCAGAGTGTATTTATATAATTATCGGAGATATGTGGGCCATTTATTTGCGTGGCGGTTTCCGATTATTAAGATTTAAAAACCATTAATTTTTAATATATATAATATACCTATAAACCCTAATACGGCAAAGAATATCAACAAAGGATTTTGAGTCAAATCGGATGGTTTCTTTATACCGTATAAAATATCGCGTAATTTTAATAAAAACGGTAACATCACTAAAAAAGAAAGAATAAAAAAGGCTTGTTGAAAATACTCAATCATACGTTCCTGCCATTACTTCATTGTAAAGTTTAAAGTAGTCAGTATCGTTCCGACAAAAGAAATAATCTCTTATAGCTTTAACCCAATCCGTTTGTGAAAAATACCTGTCTAACCGTTTATTTTTGTATACAGCAATACCTGCCACAATTGCTTTTATTACATCAGGATTATTCTGCTTCATCGGGTAGAAAAACTCCTTGTTCCATATCTGGCCAATAGCAAAAATATTCATCATTCTCTTCAACTTTAACAATCTTTAGACTTTTCAAACCTATTGCTGTTGAACGAAAATCATTCTTAGGATAGTAGATATAATACAAATAGTATTCAATTCTATTAATCATAATTTTAAAAGCTGAATAATAATAGGTTGCATTTTGCCCTTTTTCAATATCTGTCGTACTGCCGACTGCCCATTTTTCATATGTTTCGATTTGTCCATTTAAATACTGATATATTTTTCTTATATCTTCGTTTAGTGTCAAATCATTGTTTCTGACATCTTCAGAGAACAAGCCATACAACCCCTCGACATCTCTAGCATTTATGCAATTTACAATTTTTTCGGCCATCTGTAAATTTAATTTATCCCTGTTGATAAAGCCCATTCTTTCTTTTCCCCTGCAACCTAATAAAGGTATTATCATAATAATAAAAATAGAAATATACTTTTTCATAGTCTTCGCCCTTAATAGTCAACTGTAAAGGAATGCTCTTTATCATTCCAATTTGAAATACGGAGATCTTGTTTCCATCTTTTCTTAAAATTGTTGTATAACTGTTCGCTTGACATTGTCAGATTATATTGTGCATGTGTATTATAAAGTGTCAATAAATAATCCAAATAAAAATAATGTCATACCTTTAAAAAATTTTTTAATTCATATTTTTGCATGTTTTTTCTACAACTCTCTAAAAAATACAATATAAATACTTAAAAAAAGCCAAACTACAGAAAAAAGAATACATCCAAGACCTATTAACTTAGGCGGCAATCGCCTTATGAAAAAATGAGGTAGTGCAGAAATAATAATAAGCAGTTCACCCATAAATAAGACTTTACAAAAGTAAACTCCATTATTCATAATTGACTCCGTACATTAATTCTCGTTTATAATTATTTATATCACTTTTGATCACTTCAAGATCAATAGGGTCTGAAAAATTATAACTTGTTATAGAGCCAAGATAATCATAGTCTACAGACAATTTTGATATAAATTCTAAGTCTGTAAGCCTTTTCTTTGCAAACAAATATAACTTTTCAGTTATTTGCGGTGAATTCGAACTTAATTCATTCACAAACAAACTACAAGTCAAATCTTCTAATGCAAAAGATTTCAAATTTAAATATGCATTTACCAGACTTTTCCCTACTCCGAGCCAATTTAGAAAGCTTACAACGGCACCAGCTTTTTCAAAAAAACTCGACAACTTCAAATCACCGGCAATAGAAGTAGCCGACAGACTAATAGATGTATAATCAACTCCCTTTTTCCCATCTTCGTTTATTTTATATTCTCCATTAGTTTTATATTGAAGATTGACTAAAGTTTTACCAAGAATTGGATATGCCGCTGATTGTATTTTATCAAACACTGCTGTTTCAAAATAATTCTGACTACGAACCACATATTTGTCGTTCTCATTACCTCCAATTAAACCATATTTCATATATACAATAACCGCCTTTCCCGTCGGATCTGTATATCTAATCGGATTATTGCCCGCGTAATGGTACAAATGAAAGTTGACTGTATTATAGATTCCATCCATTCCGCCGCACGGCTCCCTTGCGTGAGCCGTGCTTACCGAGTTTTTACAGCCGCTTGGACTACTCTGTATTGCGTCTGTAAAAACTCGCCTACCTTCTGCCGTTTCCTATACCTTCTTTGTATGGGCGTGCCCCTTTGGCTGCAAGGGTTTGGCAGCTAAAGGGTCGGGCTTTCCGTTTCAATGCCTGGCGATATGTTCCTGGGTTGCCGGGCATTTCCACTGCAATCCCTCACGCGCTTATATAAATGTTTCTAAAGTACCTTCAACTATTGTATGATACAAAAATCCTGTTGTCTACAGGCTGTTGCGGTAATTTTATTTTTTTGTCTAACGAGTTTGCAAAAGTCGCTGCCGCAGACTTGCAAAATATTTTTAGAACAGCTGAACGCCCGCACAAATGCGTGTTCCGTTTAAGCATTTGACACGGACGTAAAATGCTGTTTATAGATATAAAGTAATTTATATATAATTTCACCCGCTCAATGCATCTAAGTATCATTCGTATGCAAAGTCACTTTCTTACCTGTTCTTTTATCAAGAAGATAAATTGCCTGTATTTCGATTTCGTCTTCGTCAAAGAACTTATTCCACTTAACCGTAAAAATATTTTCCGAACCGCTTACTTTATATTTATAGGTACCGGATTCAACTATTTTCTCTCCCTTTGGTTTCCGTGTACGACGCGAGTGACAGAATCTTCTTTGATAAAATATAAATCACTCTCAGCGTAAAATATTTCATTTTCAGCCAGCATTTCTATAGATAGCTTTTTAATAATAGCAATCATTTTAATTTTATATTCTTGTGTAATCTCCAGTTCTGGATAAAAAATATGAATTATTCCAAAAAAAGAAAAAACAAAAAAAATAGTACAAAAGAAAATAATTATCATTCTTTTAATCATCATCTTGGGTGTCCTTGAATTTGGGGCCTAGTAATAGCATTGTATCAAACCCATATTCTGTATTTTGAATATCATCATCTACTGTAAAACCATCTTTTGTATTAAAACTTGCTCTTCTACCTTCTCCATTTTGTCCTGCGACAGCTACAGATATTTCACCTATCGGGATTAGCGATACGCTGGTTTTGTATACTCATCTCCGCATGCAATTTTGACGGCGGTAAAATAAATGTATAACCTTCCATAATTGAATGCAACGCTCTATATGCCTCTTCTCTGCCTTGTCGTGTTTCCAAATCATTTGGATTCAATTTTACACTTTCATCAAAATCATGTATTGCTTCTTGATATTTTCCCCAATTTAAATACGCAACCCCGCGCATTTTATAAAGAGACCCATCCATCGGTTTTAATTTTAATGCCCGATTAAAATCGTTTACCGCCGCTTCATGTTTTAGTAAGTAAATCAGTGCGCTACCGCGCCCTCCATAGGCATACACGGACGGATTTATTTCTTCCGCTTTTGTAAATGCAGCAACCGATTCTTCATACTTTCCCATATTAAAATAAACCATTCCACAGCCAAGATATGCCGTCATCAAGTTACTTTTCAATATCAATGCATGAGTAAAATCTTCCAATGCTTTATCATATTTTTCCAAAAAATTATAGGCATTGCCGCGTTCAACATAAACTTCGGCACTATCAGCTTTAAATTCTATGGATTTTGTAAAATCATCGATAGCCTTTTTATAATCTTTTAGAACACCATAAATACAACCTCTATTCAGATAGTATACGTCTTGGGCTCCTTTTACGATCTTACCGAAATGTATTGCCAATGTATATTCTTCCAATGCTTGCTCATATTGCCCCAACTTGGAATATGCAAGCCCTCGGAAATTATAAGCATCTGCATAATACGGATTTTTTTCTACCGTTTTTGTAAAAACCGGTATTGCTTGCTCGTAGTTGCCAAGCTCATAATGGCAAAGGCCGTAAAAAATATACGCCATCACATCCTCTCTGCTTCTGGGATTAGGATACGGGGTTAATTTTACTGCTTCTCCCAAATCTTTCAGTGCCTCCGTATATGCTTTTGTTCTTATATAAAACAGTCCTCTATACGTATAGGCAGGTGCATAAGAAGGATTTATTTTTATAGCAGCATTGAAACAATCTAAGGCTTTTAAATTATCCCCTTCTTCACGGTATTTTTCCCCTAATTCAATCAATCGTTCCGGAATCGGTAGCTCAGGTGGTATAGAATACGCTTCTGCATCACTTTCTTCTTGCTCACCGTTATCCATTGTTTTACAGTTCGTCAAAAACAACACAATTGCAAAAGTCAAAAATATAATTTGTTTTTTCAAAATTATAGAATCTATCATGTTTATCTTACCCTCCTATATTTTTAGAATCGTGTTTTATATGAAAAAGAAAGTTGCATACTTGGCATTAGCTTAGATGGAATCGTAATATCAGCTAAGGTCCCAAGAGTAAATGAGTTTTCGTTGTCAATCGCTACATTTAAATTACCGCTGAAATTTATATTGAAGTTAAAACCTCCGTTAAAACTTGGTTCAAATTGTGTCGTATAATTAAGGTTTGCGTTAGAAGATAAATTAATAGAACCTGAAAACTTCATCTTCATGATATCAAGACCTTTCTCTTTTAAGCTATCATTTAAATCCACAAAAGCATCGACTAACCCTGTATCAAAAGCAATACCGGTACAAAGTCCTTCCAGCACAATAGTAAAAGCAAAAGTCCCAGTATCCTTTTTTGCAAGCCCTACCATATTATTAAGCAAGCCCTGTATATTATTTATATTCTGTATCGCCTCTTCTTTAGTCATCGGATTATCTGGATTAGGTTCTTCAAATAAGGGAGCCAATTTTATACCCAAATCTATAGTTGTTTCTACAGTTTTTACAACGGTATCTAGTTCCCTCCCCGTCGGATCCGTATACTTCACCGGATTATTGGCTTGAAGCTCGCTGTCGCTTCGCTGCCCGATGCCCGCATAATGATACAAATGGAAGTTCACCGTGTTATAGATTCCTCCCATCGCCGCACGGCTCCCTTGCGTGAGCCGTGCTTACCGAGTTTTTTACAGCCGCTTTGGCTGTTCTGTGTTGCGTCTGTAAAAACTCGCCTACCTTCTTGCACTTCCTATACCTTCTTTGTATGGGCGTGCCCGCCTTACAGGCGGTCGGGCTTTTCGCTTGTATGGCCGTGTTGTTTTAATGCAAGCACTTCACGTACGGCCATATCGCTGCAATCCCTCACGCGCTTATAGAATATATATAGCATTTTACCTTGATAAACAATCGGTTTTTAGCATGCATCAATAAAAAATATAACATTCCTTACCGTTATTTAAAGTTCCAATAGCTGAATATTCAAGTGAGTAATTTACTTTATAAAATAGCCTCATTTTTTCAGGATTATTATTTTCTGTTACGTAGACAAAAGATGCTATATTAGGAATATCCATATGCTCATACAGATATGCCGCAGAGAAACTAATATTGTTTATTTTAATTTGAATATAATCCGTTGAAAATAATTTATATTTTTCTCCAAAAAATTCTTCTAATATAGTTTTTGCTATTTTTTCGCTGAAACATTTTCTTATATCCTCCTCAATATAACCGTTTATTTGTAAATATTTTAAGAGTGTATCAGAGTTTGGATTGTCGTACTGCAGTTTATGTAGACGAATCTGAAAATCCAAAGCTTCCTTCTCGTCACGGACCCTGCTATTAGAAATCTCTCTTTTAATAGAGTTCTGAATCTTCGTCATTTTATTATTTTTTATGGTGTTGGTTGATGTACACCCCCATAAGGTAATAATAATTAAAAACAATAAATATATTTGTTGTTTAGTCATTTAAATTAACATTCTCCCAAACTATAAAATCTATATTTCCATCATCATTGAAATCTATAAAAGACTTATAAACATCGCTTTCACCTTCCGGAGATAAATTCCGTACAGTAAAAATTCTTATAGAATATTTTTTCGTTTTAGTTTTAGTTTTATTTGCATTTCGATCATCAATAATTGTATTCTGCCCGAAATATTTTTTCGAAGCATAATTCAGTTGTTCATTCAAAGGCTGCTCAACATGTTCAATTGTTGTCTCAGAATATGATTCGGTATACGAATCAACCATCGAACTTTCATCCGATGCTAATTTTTTCAATTCAGAATTCTCAAATTTAATAACTTCCGGATCATTGCCGATATATTTTATCGCTTTTTCTTGAAATTTCAGAATAACTGTATCATTAATAGGTGTATTTGGTTTTGTTCCTAATACGTCTATTTGTCGTTGCACATCTTCTGAACGTGTTTTTCTTCCATCCGGGTCCGTATACTTCACCGGATTATTGGCTTGAAGCTCGCTGTCGCTTCGCTGCCCGATGCCCGCATAATGATACAAATGGAAGTTCACCGTGTTATAGATTCCTCCCATCGCCGCACGGCTCCCTTGCGTGAGCCGTGCTTACCGAGTTTTTTACAGCCGCTTTGGCTGTTCTGTGTTGCGTCTGTAAAAACTCGCCTACCTTCTTGCACTTCCTATACCTTCTTTGTATGGGCGTGCCCCTTTGGCTGCAAGGTACTGACCTCATACACGTAGGAGCAGGGGCGGCGACTCCGCAGTTTTCTTCGAAAACTACGGAGTTTTGGAAAAATACTGCTGGCTATTCTCCTTTCATTGTCTTTATAAAATTTATAAAATCCTGAATACAAAATACAATAAAAACTATTGCTGCCAGTACAAGAAAAAGAATTTTAAAAATTTTTAAATATCCATTCGTTTCATTTTTATAAGTGAAAAAAATCCCAACGCATGACATAATAAATGCAAAAAAATATGCGAAACTCCTCATTATAAAAATCATACTTACTCCACAACCTGTTTCGCATTTCCAACAACACCCGAAATTGTGTCGTATTTCTCAATTACACCTTTTATAAAGTGTAATGCAGTATATTTTCCGGCACTTTCCAAATATTTCTGAAGTTTTAACAAATCCTTTTTAGGAATTATATTCCCTACATCTTTTGTAAAAGAATCGACTGCTTTATTTAAGTTACCAAGGTTCATTGATATAGTTATTCCACAAGCAGTATCAAAAATATCAAAAAGAGCTCCTACCTTTTCAGCTGAATTTGAACCAGAATATCCCACCATGGCATCTGCAAGCGATCCCATCATAAATCCAACAAATCCTAATGCTGTATCTGGTAATCTTGCATCAAGCCTATCAGCATAAGCATCTCCATACATATCAGCCATAATTGTCGTATAAGTAATTTTACAAACAGAAACAGCCGTATTTAATCCACCATGAACAGCCATTGCTGTCCCATAAAAAGCTCCAGCTCTGGTTATTCCTGTCGTACCTGCGATTCCAACGTCTGTGACAAATTCTGAAAAGTTGATACCTAAACTTATTAAATTATCCCAGTTTCTATTCCACCAACGAGCATCAAAAGCCACTCTCCCATCCGGGTCCGTATACTTCACCGGATTATTGCCCGCATAGTGATACAAGTGCATATTCACCGTGTTGTATATTCCGCCCATACCGGGTAAATTTTGGTTATGCTTTTTTGCCTCATCGTTCACCGGCGCAAGCGGTATATATTCCCCCAGTGCCGGGTCTGTTGTCAGCCACCTTGATGTTTTAGCGTCTAGGTATCGTGCGCCGTAATAATACAGTCCGGTTTCCTCGTCGCGTTCTTTCCCTGTGAACTTAAACGGCAGTGTTCTGTTTTCCGGCGCTCTTTTTTCTATCCAATACTCTCCGTAGGGTGTGTATTCTACTCTTTCGTATTCATCCCCCTTGTAGTCGGTAATAAGGTGTGCACTTCGTCGCACGGCTCTCTTACGCGAGCCGTGCTTACCGAGTTTTTTACAGCCGCTCGGACTGCTCTGTGTTGCGTCTGAAAAAACTCGCCTACCTGCTACCATATTCTTTATTATACGGGCGTTCCTTTAAATTCGTCAACCACAGAAAATATCTATTTTCGACGCTGTGTTTAAACGTTCCCCTTTAGCTGTAAGGTTTTATCGGCTGCGTGCCATGGATGGCACAATTACATTACTTATTGCGAGTTTCACCTATGTGAAACTCGTGTTCAACACTGTACACGGAAGTACAGTGTTGAACCGCTTTTCGGGGGTCCGCTTACGCTCGATAACATCTTTAAGTGTGAGCACATTTTCAAATGTGCGAACTTAAAGCAATGTAGCGCAAGCGGGCAGCGATATTTAAGATGCCCGCTTGCACACCGCTGCAATCCCTCACGCTTTTATATAAACGTTTCTAAAGCATCTCAAATTATTTTTGGAAGATTTTTTATGTGCAAGAAATTTGTTTATAGCTTCTGTAGAAAAAGCATACTCTTACCGAATATACTTTTTCTACAGCTCAAACGCCATGATTTTGAGCCGCTGCTGAATTGTCAAAGATCAAAACTGCAAAACATTTCATGGGAATATCTTGCAGAAAATCCCTTTTAAATCGTTTTATTATAACCTACCAATGCCGAATTGTAAAATAGTATTTCGACTGTTACTGAATATTTTGCACTTTTTCCGGAGTTTGTTTTTAGCACGACTCAATAGAATGTATATTATGAGACAAGAATACACAAATGAAACGTTCATAGAGTTTCCCGCCAACTTACAGACTTCGCTATTATATATGTGCCAAGATCTATAGGCAAATCATCAAGTGAAAAATCCATCCAATTTGCCCAATAGAAAAAATCATTTATCCTCTTAAAGGAGACCCCTCGTATAATACAATCGTACTCTTCAGTTTCTGGAATCAAATGCAATTCTACTATTTTATCAAAAAGAAGTTCTATACTTTTACATTTCGCTTGTTGACTTTCAAAAACAATGGAAAGTTTTCTTTTTGAATTGATAGGATGCATAGACCTATCATTTGTTACAAAACAGCCACTTATATAATGGATTTCTTTTATGCAACTGTCATGGAAAAAGTCAAACTCTTTCATAAAGTCCATAATATCTTTATCCGTACAAATCTTTCTAAATTCCATATTTCTTTACTCCGGTAATCTTTGAGGATATCCTTTGCTCCAGTCCCATACATGTTTATGAGGGAAAGAGTGAGAACCATCCTCATTCCCATGAGAGAAATCAACAGCTATAGTTACTTTTCCATCTTTTCCATAGAATCTCCTTTGCAAAAGGTTGCCTTTTTTGTCATATAAATCAATACTAGAATTTGGCTTCCCTTCAGTTTTTAATGATCCTACTCTGCCTTGCGTTATAGAATGATTTTTAGATGGTTTGTATTTTAACTCCGATGCTGCAGTTCCAATGGCAACTCCCGCAACATAACCGACACCGCCCCCAACTCCGCCGCCCAACACGGCTTTATCAACACCATCTAATAAATCGTTTCCCTGATATGCATTTATGGCAATATCAACGCCTGCGGCTACAGCAGCTCCAGTAACAGCGGCTGTAACAACAAGTGAAGCTCCGCAAGTAAATCCTGCCAATGCGCCGCCAGCAGCTCCGCCTAGCGCCGCCGCTGCTATATCTTTTTTTGAACCACCTGCAAGAGCTGTTGTTACAGCTCCGACACCTGCTCCTACAATGGCACCCGCACCCGCCGCGATGATATTAAAAACTCTTCCATCCGGATCAATATACTTCACCGGATTATTGGCTTGAAGCTCGCTGTCGCTTCGCTGCCCGATGCCCGCGTAATGGTACAAGTGAAAGTTCACCTTATTGTATATCCCGCCCATGCCGGGCAGGTTTTGGTTGTGCTTCTTCACCTCGTAATGATTGCGCATTTATATAGGGAAAAAATTTGTTTACGGGAAATTCATTCAATATCTTCTAAATTCAGTTTTTTTATGTAATAATCTTCTGGCAAATTTTCATCTATTGCTAAAACCTTTAATCTAAGAATATATTTGTTAATTATTACCGTGCTTTCCTCTGTTCCAAGAAGACTTTTATACACGATTACTTCCTTTATTGCCGGAGTATAATCATTTTCAGCAGCAATATTGAAATAGTATTGAGAAATTTTATTATTCTTTTCAATTAAGTAATAATACATTCCTAATTTATAAGCTGATTCGGAATCATTTTTCTTTGCTCGCCTTTTTAAGGTTAAAACTTCCCAAAAAGAATAATTATATTGACCCCAACTTGTAACAACCTTTTTTGAATTAGCACTACAACTACATAATAACAGAACTTGTATTATAATCATTATTAGGATTCCTTTTTTTATTGTGCTGTGAAGCATTTAAATTCACCCCTTCTAAAAATCCAACTTGGTTGCCCTTTAAAGATTAAATTTTTTCCAGCTACAGAAATACTACCATCAGAAAAATACCAACAGAGTTCAGTTGCTCCATAAACTTCAACACCTGTTCCCATTGCATTTGCTAAGCGTTGTGCATAGTTTAAATATCCATCAGTTTTACCTCCAAGATTGCAAGATAGCATTTTAATTTTCATATTTTCATGATAATTAGGATTATTCTTTATCAATGTTGCTAAATCTTTAGGACTAACATTTTTACCATTTCGATCTTGAAAACCTTCAGTTGAACCATGTCCACCAATAACAAATTCATCTTTGGGATTATCTACTAATCCGGCATAATTATGTATATCTTTATCGTCTTCTCCATCTGGGAAGAAATTTAAATCTACGCCTTTATCGGATTCCTGTTTTTTAAATTCGCAAACTTTATTTCCAACTACATCTCCTGGCTGAAGTTTTGTAGGGTCTCCTTTATAGCCCGACTTTTTCTGCCAATCGGCTCCATATATTTTCCAAAGAGTATCCCCCTTTTCAATAGTATATGTACCGTCATGATTATTAATTTCTCTACCATCAGGATCTATATATTTAACAGGATTATTCCCTGCATAATGATACAAATTAAAGTTTACCTGATTATAAATCCCGCCTGCACCGACAGACGAACCCGCCATATACTCCCCCAACGCCGGATCCGCACTCAGCCAGCGGCTTGTTCTGGGGTCCAGGTAACGTGCGCCGTAATAATACAGTCCTGTTTCCTCGTCGCGCTCTTTACCCGTAAACGACGCAACCTTACGGTTGCTTACCGAGTTTTGCTCTGCAAAACTCGTAAAAAAAAGGCTTTTCAAAATACCTGCTGCATGTGAATTTTCTATCCGGTATTCTCCGTAGGGTGTGTATTCTATGCGTTCGTATTTGTTCACTATTCTATAGTTTTTTAAGAAGGTATTATAGATCAGGCATTTTCCCCATAATTTTCAAAATTAAAAATATTAATAAATATAACGTAATACTGCAAACTAAAATTACCCCTATTATACTATACCGTACATTTGTATCTCCTTTTTTCTTTTTGAGGAAAGGGTCAAGTACAGCATTAACAAATATTTGTATATCAACTAATAGCAACATTATTACCAATAACCATGCACCCCACTTCATATTAATCCTTTCTTTCTCTTGAATCAACAACTGATTTCATTAACGGTTTAAAGCCACTTACTATTTCATCTTCAATTTTCTTATTATGTGCCCCTGTAATTCTCCCAATACCATGGGCCACAAAAAAACTTCCCGATGCAAAAGTGGCAATAGCAGCTTTTCCTGCATATACAGAAGGAGCACCACCAGTGATAACAATAGCTTGTCCGGCTTTATAAGAAGCATACCACAAACCTACTTACCTTTCCGTTGCCATAATTTATCTATTTTCTCTATCATTTCTTTATCCCCGCTCAACCTTGCGGCCTCAAGACAGCTTTCATCCAATAGCGCTCCGTAGTCCAACAATAAATCAACTTGACTTTCCCACCGTATACCCTTCTTTATTGCTTCATATAACGGTGTTGTAGCCTCTGCACTATTAAAATACTTAAACGCTTTTTTATCCGTAAAGAAAAGAAGTCTCTTACTTCTTCCGAATGGGAAAGGATGTCCCTTCATATTGGGATCCGCTCCCGCTTGTAAAAGGGCATTAAGAAGACGATTAATATTTTCTATTTCTCTATCTTCATCTTCTTTCATTCTTTCTGCAGTTCTATGACTTGATTGATCTTCATCACAAAACTTCAAAAGTCTATTTAAACGAACATTATCATATGTATGAATCCTATCCCATACATACGGTAGCTGATTGACGTTAGCTCCATATTTTGTTAATAGATTAAATATCTCAATAGCAGGATAAATAACCACACCATTTTCGTGGCGTGGTTTATATGCTCCTATTAACTGTTCTACCAAAACTTTTAACGGCTTTGAATCATACCATCCGGCCTCTCCTCTGCATTTATTGGGATTGTATCCCGCTTCCAGGTGCTTTTGTACCCATTCTACATCTTCTCTATAAACGGCTACATAAAAATGATAATTACTCAGCGGCATTTCTTTTGCTCCTATGACAACAGTTGATAAAACTAAATTAATGGTTATAAACACTTTTTTCATATTATTCCTCCTGTTTTGTTCCATATCGGAAGTGTACAGAATTACCGTTACTACTTACACTGACATCCCCTTTCCCATTCCAATAATAGTTTTCTGCTTTTTCTTTTTGTTTACTGCCACTTATCTGGTTAAAGAAATTCTCAGCACTGGCTTCATCTTTAAAATTCAATGTAAATTCCGCTGTAAGTTTATCTTTATGTTTATGTTTTGTAGGTTTGAAACCCGTAGTCCAAAAGCTTGGCTTATTTTCTTTGTTACTCAACAATGTCTCACCGCTTTCATTATCGATAAGTTTAAATGAAGACGATTCTATTCCCAGTTTCTTCAAATCACTTCTGTTCAAAGAACGACCTCCCGGAGTATAAAGCCCTATTTCTCCTCCTGCCCCTGCAAGTCCATAATTTCCTTTCCACATTCTTACAGTAAAATCTTGACCTTCTAATTTAGTACCGTTAATATTAAAAAACAGAAGCACAGAAGCTTTATCATATATGTCAAAATATCCTGCCCATCTTTGCGGAGCATGATGACTCCAAGATAGAGGTGAAAAATGACACGGTACTCTCCCGTCGGGTCAATATACTTCACCGGATTATTGGCTTGAAGCTCGCTGTCGCTTCGCTGCCCGATGCCGGCATAATGGCACAAATGGAAGTTCACCGTGTTATATATGCCGCCCATGCCGGGTAAGTTTTGATTATGCTTTTTCACCTCATCGTTCACGGGTGCAAGCGGTATATATTCACTCTACAACATAGCCGTAGGGAGAAGACAAAAACACGTTATCTCCGCCTACACCGAAGACGGCACAAGACAGACGTAGCCTGCCGAAGCAGCTGCCGAACACGCTCCTCCCTACGAAAACTAAGATCTCCCGTACACAACCTCGTAGGTACATACGCCGCGTTGTTTCCATTCGCAGGGGGCGCAAATTACTTCAAAAGCGGCTTCGGTCAGTTCGCTTTTAACTTTGCGCTCAAGCTCGCTGCAAGTGTAAAACCCCTCGCTTATGCCTAAAAAAGCGCAGACATTTGCATCGATAGCCGTAATTTTTTCTTCGCCGTCACAAAGCGCGAAATTGGCGTCACGGAATTCCTCTCCCCCGGCCTTATCTTGAATCAAATGAGGACAAGAGGAACAAATATCGTCACAGCCCGAAATAATTTCAAGCCTGCCTTCTTTTTTTATGCGCGCTATCACGGTATGCATATTGTTCACAAAGGAAGGAGAATAACCGTGCCCTCTAAAGGCGCGCATACATAAAATATGGTGAGGCCGTATACGCATCAGTTAAAAACTCGATAAAACCGGTGAAAATTCTTTTCAGGTTCCGTTCCGGCGGCGGTAAAAACGGTTTTTACCGTATCATCGTCCATATTATAGACTTTATAAATACAGCGGTTGTTTTCATATTCGCAAAAAAGAATCTCGGTATTGCCGGAGGCTTGGCAGCCAAAAACACTGTCTGAAATCTTTTTTAAACTGCTGCCGTCGTATTCGGAAACATAGAGGGCGGTATCGTCCTTGAAAGTCAACTTTTTATCGCCGTCCGTATCCCTAAGCGCCGCAATATATACATTTTTAGGTAACGGCGTGTACAATCCGTTTTTATTGCCGTCCTCTTCCTGCACGAACTGATAAAAGACTATCATAACGTCTTGTTCAAACAAGGGGCTGCTTTTGTTTGCATACTTTGGAACAAAATAAAAGTTAAGAATTTCATCCGCAGCCGAATGATCCGAATAACTGTTATAGCCTGTAGCCTTCCAGACGTCTGATTTTTCAAAACCTAAGGAAACTGCGCCGCCTGTTTTTGCGAAGACATACACATCCTTAATTGCACCTATAAATTCCGTAGAATATATAAGTTCGTCGGCATTTTCGATGTTTTCTATAATATCCACACCGCGCTCATAAGAACGGCTCAAGCCGCCTATAAAATCGACGGCCGTATATACAAGAACTCCGGCAGCAAACAGCGATATAAGTATAAAAAACACAAAGGTAAATACCGTGTTTACCTGTTTCAGTTTTTCAACGGACATTTTCATTGCAAAGCCCCTTATCGTTTTAAACGGTTGTTACACCTTGAATTTACCCACCTCATCGGCCAAACTTTCAATACTGGCCGTATTTTCCTGCGTAACGCTGTTTACGGCTTGTACTGCATGATTAATTTGGTCGGATGCCGAAACCATGCCCGCCATGCGCTTGTTTATCGCATGGGTTATTTCGTTAAGCTTGTGCATTTCCTGTGCAACTTGTTCGCCGCCGCGCAACATTTCACCCGAAGCATCGCGGACACCGACGGTTATTTCGTTTATACTGCGTATTGCCGTCAATACTTCCAAGCTTGCATTTTCCTGCTCTTTCATTGCACCCACAATCAATTCTTCCTGCTGCGATATTTGATTTACCAATTCATAGACTTCGGCGAAGGTTTTTTCCGCACCGGCGCCGGCAACAGTCAAATTACCTATGATTTGTATCGAATCTTTTATAACATCGGTAATTTGCTTACCCTGCATATTCGACTCTTCGGCAAGTTTTCTGATTTCATCGGCAACGACGGCAAATCCCTTTCCGCTTTCGCCGGCATGGGCGGCTTCAATTGCAGCATTCATAGCTAAAAGATTCGTTTGGCTTGCAATGTTTTGAATAATTTGACTTGCTTCAAGAAGCGATTCCGATTTTTCGGCTATTTGGCTTACGACTTCGTTTGCCGAACGTGCACCGTCTTTACCGTTTTTGGTTTGATCATAGACGGTTTTTATAACCGCATTGTTTTTTTCCAATGTTTTCGAAACGGATCCGATATTTGCAACCATTTCTTCTACAGCCGCCGAAGATTCGGCTACGCTTGCAGCCTGCATTTCTATGTTGTCGTCCAGTTGTTTAAGGTTTTTAATCACTTCTTCAATTGTTGCGGAAGTTTCGGTAACGCTTGCACTTTGATTTATCGTTTCAGCTTGTACGGATTCTATATTTTTACTGATTTGAGCGACGGAAGCTGCGGTTTCATTCATATTATTCGCCAGCTTTTCTCCGACAACTTGCATTTTTCCCGTATTTTCGGAGACCGATTTTATTACCGAGCTGATTTTTTCAATCGTTTGTTCAAAGTACTGCGAAAGTTTTGCAATTTCGTCGTTTCCCACAACGGGCAGCCGCACGGTTAAATCGCCTTCGGCAATATTTTTTAAAGCATGAATAACCTTATTAACCGGTTTTATAATAAACATACGGGTAAACAGGGTAATGGTTAATATAAAAAGACACAAAATGACAATTAAAACAACCGTTGTTTTTATAAAAAAAGCATTTCGGCTTGCAATAATATTTTCAATCGAAAAACGGAATTTGACATAACCGACCGATTTATCCGAAAAATCCTTAAGCGGGTAATAAGCAACCGCATAGTTGCCTTCCATGCGAACAATGCCGTCATCGGTCAATGAATTCATAATAAAATCGGCGCCGCTTTCCGGTTCCCGTTCGAAGTTCGATCCCATCATTTTATATTCATTATCCAAAGTACGCGCACAAATGCTTACATCCATACCGCCGCTTAACACATCCTGAGTACAATTTGCAACAAGCTGCTCGATAAATTGATTGTTTATCGCCCCGCCGTACTCAACGCTTCCGATATGCTGACCGGCCGCAGTAAACAGGGGTTTTACGACACGAAAGCCCAAATCGCTTACGCCGACTTCAAGACCGCATATTTCTTTTTGCTGCTTATTCGCTTCAAGAATCGTCTTTCGAAATGCGGAAAGATCATCGCCGAACTTTGCAGGATTTTGTACGCGCAAAAAAGAAACGGCAGGTGCAGTATGAAAATGAAATTGCTGCGCCCTATATTTTTGTTTCATATTTTTAAAAAGCGGAAGCGTTAACGCCAACAATTCCTGCCTGTCGCGACTTGCAAAAGCTTTAATTATAGGTTCATTGTAAACAATATTATCCAATAATATGCGTCCGATAAGTGCATAACTGTTTACCTCATTATTAAAGGCAGCATGTTTAAGATCCGCAATTGTTTGGACTTGATTTTCGGAAAACTGTTCAATACTGCGCCAATCTTTATATGCAATGATTGCATACTGAACCGATAACAAAAGAAGCGTAAAAAGCAATAATTTGGTACCGATAGAACGGGTACGTTTGTGAATACGGTTGGGTTGAGCTTCAGCCTTTTTTTGAACCATAGTTCCGTTATCTCCTTTTATCCGAATATTACATTCGGTTTACATAGTGGGTTTTTACAGTATAGCAAAAAAAAGTATAGACCGCAACATCAGTTAAGCGGTCTTGCACTTTTTTTGTAAAATCATAATACAAAATATAAAATCAGCGGGGAATAAAGACGCCTCCCAAAGCACTCGTATGAATCTTCATACCGCTTGCAGTAACAAAAACCGCCGGCGCAAGCGTTCTGTTATATGCAATGATACCGTTTTCGTATTCTTTGTATGCAACCCCGTCCTTTATCGTTATCATATTGGAAACAGGTTTTCCGAAATCGGTATTATAAAAATCATAGTAGGCATGGTCGTGATCGGAACCGGCGATATCTTTATTATTGTCGGCATACAAAAAATAGCCGTTTTCGGGAATAACGCAGGTCATTGCGGCAAACAATTTTGCAAACCGGTAGTTTTCTTCACTGTATCTGTCGGAAATGTAATTGTTTTTTGTTACCTTCCAATTTTCAACGGCAATGATTTTAGGCCAAAGCAAAACCGAATCCCAATGCCGCAATGTGTCTTCCATCCGCTGAATCGAAAAAATACCGTTGACGGCTTCGTCTTCATAGGTTAAACTGTAGGGGCGTTCGGGCCATTCTTTCCACAATTCGAGGAATACCCCGGAAAGATATTTTGTACTCGAATCTTCGACATTCCAGTTCACATTACCCATAAGAACAAAACCGTCTCCGACCTTTTGGCGGATTTTTTTTAAGATTTTCGAACGCACCGCTTCGACTTTTTTTGTACTTCTGCCGTTTCCCGCTTCATTATTCCACCAATCGAACAACAAGCCGTCAAAGCCCGCTTTTTTATAATTGGCGGCTTTTTCGGCCAATAAAGCGGGCCAATCCCGATGTTCAAAATTCAGCATAAGCGTTTCCGGATATTCGGAACGGTTGTGAGGTTTAAAAGATTCATCAAGAAAAAAGGGAGAATATTTAGACAGGGTATTTTCCGACGGCATCCAAGCATTCCACTGCGCCGATATAACATAAAGCGTATCGGTATCGGAATACATACGGTACTTTTCTTCTGCCGAAAGAACTGCATGCGGCGATTCGATATCGGCCGAAGTTCCCCGCGATGTCCAAATTAAAGAATAGGGCGTTTCTTTGCAATCGCACTCATCTATGGGGTTTACACCGGTCCAAGGTGAAAAAATGGCAAGAGAAGGCCTGTTTTGCACTTTTTTGGTAATTGTTTTTTCCGAAACGGCAATTAAAGCACTCGTAGCTTCAATGTCGGAAAAAAGCATAACCGCAGATGAAGACGCCGAACTGCCGTTTACATGCTTTATGGATATATTATCGATTGCAATCGCACCCTTTCCGACAATATTCCATTTTATCGAATAATCGTCAAAATCAAGCAATGTACATTGCAGCGAAGCCGTACCGTCCATTCCATTTTTTTGGGTAATAATAAGACTTTTAAGCCACTCGTTCCGCAGTGCCGCAGAAGGAGAATAAAAAAGCACTTCAAAGCCGTCGTTTTGTTCCGTCAATATTCGGTAATCAAAGCTGACTTCATACGTATGAAGACGCATAAGAGGAAAGGTACTGCAATTAGTACAGAGAAATGATGTATTTTGTGCCGTGCCGTCATAGCTTCCCCGTAATGAATACGAACCGGAAAGAACTTCGGAGGGTTTATCCGATAAACTGCTGAACTCTGTAGTAATAAAGCGTTCGTCATCAAAAAAGATAATCACATTTTGCTCTGCGCCGTTTTTATCTTTGATATCCGAATACACATCCTTATGTCCGTAAACGGTACAACTCGATATAATGAAGATATGTAATACAGTCGTCGTTAAAAATAATAGTATTTTTCGCATAGAGTACTCCCCTCGTATTATAATTTAAGTAGGAATTCTCAAAATGCCGTTAAAAACATAGAAGCATTTTAACTTCGATTTTCAGCAGCATTCCTCCTCATTAATTACTGCTTTTTTACAAACGAATTGCAATACCCGCTTTTACGTTAAAACTGTTTGCAACCAAACTTTTTATTACCGAAGCTTTTAACTGTCCGTCGTCAAATTTACGCACGGTTTTAAGCGGTAAAAAATACACAGTGTCGGCTACTCCCATATATAAGCCCAAAAAAGAAAGCGGATAACAGGAAAGCAAAGCATTTACACCTGTTCCGAAAATAATATCAGTGCGTGTGTATTCGTTTCCGGATATCTTTATAGCAAGATTCCGTGCGTTAAATCCCAGAGCGCCGCCCAGAAAAACAGTCACCGGTTTGTTCCTAAAAAAGGTATAGCCGGCTCCGGACTGTATATCCAAAACATATGCACCGGAATTAACCAAAGCAGCACTTAAATTACCTGTATTCAGTATATCACTAAAATCGTTTTTTGCAAAGCAAATTTGCATCATTGTGTAAAAATAATGCGCACGTATATCGACCGACAAAGCAGGCCCCGTGATTTTTTCACGTACTATGCCGGTTTTCATACCCGACCAGGACGGAGAAGTATGTGCGGCACTCGGATCCAGTTTATTTTGCAAAAAATAGTGCGTATAGGCGGCACCGGCAGAAAAGGTTACCTTATTCCCGGCATACAGTAAAACGGTAAAAGAAAAAACAAAAAAAACGACTGCAAGCTTTTTCATACTTTTATTATCGACTGTAATCGTAATATAAAAAAGCAAAAATATCCTTATTCTTTTTTAAATGCCAAAAAACCGAGCGGCAATACTTTACTTACCGATCGTGTCCATGTAGAAGAAAGCAGCCCGACGGAAACGGCATACGCATTTACATACCAATAACCGCTTTCGTTTCCTGAAAAATCAAAATCGCTATCGGTTTGAAGGGGCGGCTGCGGATTCGGCGCAGACGGTATAAGGTCGAACGATATATCTTTATTGCGAAGTACGGGCTCAAAGGTCAGCGTACCGTCCAAAAAAACGCCGCCCGTATACGCTTCTTCATCGGCTAAGCGTATAACAACCCTATGCGCCCCTTCTATAAGCAAATCCTGATTTTTCCCGCCGTCTTTAATTCGAAGCGGTGTGTAATATAAGCTTTTCATTTTAAAAAAACCGTTGCCGGCAACATCCGTATTTGCGGCATTAACGGCTTTTGCATCCTGCTGTAATTTTTCCACGGAATTGTAAATACGGTAGTATACTTCCGTACCGGGGGCTATAAAACCCGCACCGTTGTTCGCCTCCGTTGAAAACTCGAATTTACGGCTTTCGCTGCCGTGTACCGGCGGCTGCGGAATCGTTACACCGTCGGCGGGATTTTGCGCAATTGCGCCGTACGGCGGTTTTATTTCATAAAAAGTTTCCAAGCCGCAGCAGGTATATAAGCCTATAAAACACAGCGGCACAAAAAGTAAAAACCGCCGTATTTTATTTTTTACCGTACCTTCCGACATAAAACCGTTTTAATTCCCTATTCGATTTTCCCCGAAGCACGCAGTGCAATTACGCGGCTTTTACCTAAATCGGCCCAATCGGTTCCGCTGTAAGAATCGTTAAGTTTTTGATAATATTCGGCCGCTTGCGCATAATTACTGCGGCTTTCTTCTATACGTCCGGCATTAAACAATGCGCGGGAAACAAGAGGAAAGTCGGCGTTTTGCGAAGCCGTCGTAAAATACAACACCGCTTTTTCCGAATCTCCCATTTCGTCGCTGCACACGGCCGCATTGTAAAAACAAAGGGGCGCCGTATAGGATTTTTTTTGGGATTCCGCCGCCAAAAGCCAATAGGTTCGGGATTCTTCCCAATTTTTATCTTTAAATGCGATATCGGCGGCCAGCATTGCGGCACGGGTGCGCACAATACCCGACGATTTTTCGGCAAGAGCTTTTAATCCGGCACTGATTTCATTTTTTTTGTCCTCATTGCCGTTTTCCGCATCTTGAATTTTATTGTACTCGAATTCCAAAGCATCGAATTTTATAAGACCGGCTTTTTTTTGTGCCGATAAAACGGACAATACTATACCCGTTGCAAGAGCTGCGGCAAAAATAAAAATAAGCAATCCGATAATCGGCTTTCTATACGATACGATAAAGCCGCCGATATAATCACTTAGGGTCTTTTTTTCGGTTTGTTCCATACTAACTCCTGTAGTCCTGTACTCAGCGTATTGCAAGCTCATGCATCAAACGCGAAACATAGGTACGCTGAACATCAAGCACCTTTGCAGCCTCCGTTTGGTTCCATCCCGTTTGCTCCAATACTCTTGTAACATATTGTTTTTTAAAATAATACAACGCATTCTTTAATGATATATTCGCATGTTCGGCTTCCGAAAAACCGCAAATACCGCTTGAAATTTCGGGACAATTCAATCTGAGATCCGAAGCCTCTATCAGCGGCGGCTTTCCCAGCACGCAGGCGCGCTCTATGGAATTCTCCAATTCACGGATATTACCCGGCCATGTATAGGTATACAGCAAATGCAGTGCATCACGCGAAAAACCGGTAAAATTCTTCTTTGTTTCCGTGCTGAATTTTTTCCTGAAGAATTCGGCAAGCGGCTCAATATCGCCGCGCCTGCGCCGCAGCGGAGGCACCGTTATCGGCAATACATTAAGCCTAAAATATAAATCGGATCGGAATGTGCCTTCTTTTATCATTGCTTCCAAATCGCGGTTTGTAGCGGCGATAATCCGCACATCCACCGAAATCGTTTTACTTGAACCGACCTTTTCAAAACTGCGGCTTTGAATAACGCGCAAAAGCTTTGCCTGTAAATTAAAAGGCAACTCCCCTATTTCGTCCAAAAACAGGGTACCGCCGTTTGCAGTTTCAAAACGGCCGATAGAATCGGATACGGCATCGGTAAAGGCGCCGCGCACATGACCGAACAGTTCGCTTTCAAGCAACTGCTCGGATAAAGCGGCACAATTGACGCGCACAAAGGGCTTGTCGGCTCTGGCGCTTTTTAAGTGTATGCGCTCGGCAAACAGTTCTTTGCCCACCCCGCTTTCGCCTAAAAGAAGAACGGAAGAATTCGTTTCCGCTATTTGTTCTATTACTTTTAACAAATCCAAAACCGACTCATCGGCGGCGATAAAGCGGTGAAAATCGCTTCCTTCTGAAATAGCGGATTCAAGTTCGCGTATTTCTGCGCGGGCTTGACGGTAAGCCGATGCATTTTGATATGCAATACCGGCTTGCACGCTTAACAGCTCCAAGATATCAAGATCGCCGCGGTTAAAGGGAATGCCGGCATCCTTATTCAAAAGCTCAATAACACCGATACAGGCATTTTTAAAACGCAGGGGAACGGCAATCATGGTTTTGGTTACGTAACCGGTTTTTTCCTGCACCGCGCCGAAAAAACGCGGATCGCTGAGCACATCGTTTATAATTAGAGATTCGTTATTTTCGACTACCCAGCCTGCAATACTGCCTTTTACGGCAACCGGAATTTCACGGGCTTGAATGCCTGCAGGTCCCAAAGCCACCCTAAACTTGAGCGTATCGGCATTTTCCACAAACAAAAGTGAAGATGCTTCGCATTTAACAAGACGCATTGCCGATTCAAGAATGTGCACAAGCAATGCGTCCAAATCGAAATAACTTCCGTTTATACGGGCGTTGATTTCAACGAGAGTATTGAGTTTTTCTACGTCAATAGCGTTCGACGTCATATCAACAACCCGCAAAAAATCAATTTTGTTTGTTTTTTAACAAATCACCCAAAGTAAAAGCATCTCCGTCGTCGTCATCCGCTGCAGACATATAATGCGAAATTTCATCACGCTGCATTTTCTTTTTTAATTCTTTAACGGAAAAAGCGGCTTTTTGCTTTTCGGGATTTATTTCAACAACATATACATTGATTTTATCGCCGACATTATATTTTTTCAGTGCGTCTTCGTAACTTTCTTCCTTGTTTTCGGTAAGATTCGCTTTATTTACCAAGCCTTCAATATCGCCTTCTACACGGACAAAAAGACCGAAATCGGTAATCGAAACGATTTCACCCTCAATGACCGAACCGGAAGGATGAGCGTCCGCAAAGGGTTTCCACGGATCCTCGGTTAAATGCTTGACGCTTAAGCGGATTCTTCTGTTTTCAGGATCGTTTTCGGTAACGATAACTTCAATTTCCTGATCCACCGACAATTCGCTGCCCGGATGCTTAACCTTCTTTTTCCACGAAAGGTCTTCGGACGGCAAAAATCCGTCGATACCTTCTTCAAGTTCGACAAAGGCGCCGGCATTGGTCAATTTGACGACTTTACGCGTTAAACGCTTGCCGACAGGATAGTTTTCGGCGATATTGTCCCAAGGATTGTCCGTTACCTGCTTTAAGCCCAACGACACGCGGCCGGCTTGAATATCGTAACCTAAAATCATACATTCGACTTCATCGCCGACTTTAACCACATCGGAGGGTTTGTTGATTTTGCGTACCCACGAGAATTCGCTGATATGCACAAGACCTTCAATGCCTTCTTCAAGTTCGATAAAGGCGCCGAAATCGGCCAATTTTGTTACATGGCCTTTTACTATATCGTTAACATGATATTTGTCTTCAAAATGCAGCCAAGGATCTTCGGTAAAATGCTTCAAGGATAAGTTGATTCTCTTTTCGGCCGGATCCAAGCGGATAACTTTCAGCGTAATTTCCTGTCCCTTTTTTACAAAGTCCTTCGGCCGGGTTACATGGCCCCAGCTCATGTCATTTATATGCAATAATCCGTCAAACCCGCCCAAATCGATAAAGGCGCCGAAACTGGTAAAGCTTTTTACTTCACCCTTTACCGTATCTCCGATGGACATTGTATTAAAAAACTCGTCGCGTTTTTTTTCTACGGTTTCTTCAAGATATTTGCGTCTGTTTACAACCACATTCGCTTTATTGTCGGAATACAAGCGTTCTACATAGAATTTGCTTTTTTCTCCGATAAGCTTTTCCGGTTTTTCAACCTTTTGACAATCCGACTGGCTTATCGGCAAAAACGCGCGTATATCGCTGCCGAGATTGACTTCAAAACCGCCTTTTACGGCTTTTTCGATGGTACCTTCTACCGGCGTTTTATCCTGAAACGCTTGGCGCAGGTTTTTCCAAAGCTGTTTTACGTCGGCCTTTTGTTTCGAAACAATCACTTCGCCGTGCTTGTTCTCTTTTGCAATAAGAACAACACTTACCGTATCTCCGACTTTCGGCAATTCCGAAAACTCCGATGTCGGGATTTTTCCTTCCGATTTGTATCCGACGTCTACAAATACCTGATCGGGAGTTACCTGTATAACGGTACCGTCTACAAGCTGTCCTTCTTCAAGCGTTTCAAGACTTTTAAGATACTCTTCCTGTAATTGTGTCTGAATGTTCTCCGTGGAGTTGCGGGATTCATCCATTGTCACTTCCGTCTGTTCCATATTAAACCCTTATATGTTGATTTTATCAGTTATTATCGCACAAACCTGCTCAATGGTCAAGTGTGTTGTATCAATATAATATGCGTCTTCGGCTCTTTTTAAAGCCCCCTCACTCTTCGATTTATCGATTGCATCGCGTTTTATTATCGCTTCCTTTATTTGTTCGAGGCTCAAATTGCTTACGCCCTGTTTAAAACGGCGTTCGGCCTGCGCATCGATTGAAGCGTCGAGGTAAAACTTATATTCGGCATCGGGGAACACAACCGTAGTCATATCCCTGCCCTCGCAGACAAAACTTAAAGACTTTGTAATACCGCGCAGTTTTTCGTTTACAATATGCCTGAGCGGTACAATGCAGGACACTTGGGCGGCATGGGCGTCTACGGCATCGGAACGGAGAAGGTCGTCCACATCTTCGCCGTTTAAAATAAGGCGTTCGTTTACGTAGTCCAGTTTTAAAGCGCCTGCGCACTCAAGTACCGCCTGTTCGTCGCTTAAATCGACATTGGCGCGTAAAAGAGCAAGGGTGATACCGCGGTAAAAACTGCCCGAATTTAAAAACGCAATACCCATTTTTTTTGCAATAAGCTTTGCTATCGTACTTTTTCCGGTTCCCGCAGGACCGTCAATCGCTATAACCATAATTTTTTGCCGTTGAAGCGGGCGGCGCTATTTTAACCGCAATCTTCAACATTACTCCCATAAAAAGTCAATATGCGCTTAAAAGGCGGCATTCGTTTTCCGTCAATTCCCTAAAAGCACCTTCGGCCAAATTATCCATACGCACAGAGCCGATACGGATGCGCGTAAGAGAGCGTATCGGTATTTCAAAGTGTTCAAATACCCGCCTGATTTCGCGGTTTTTTCCTTCTACAAGGACAATTTTAACCGTTCGGGCCGAAATTACCTCGGCTGTACGGCACTTATAAAAAATGCCTTCGATACGGATTCCTTTTTGAAAGCGCTCGGCCAATTCGGCGGGAACGGGAACGGTTGTTTTTACAATATATTCTTTTTCAATACCCGATGAGGGATGCGAAAGCCGTTTTGCAAATTCGCCGTCGTTTGTAAAAATAATCAAGCCCGAAGAAAACATATCCAGCCTTCCGACATTATACAATCGCTCGGAAAAGTGCGGCGCCAAAAGAGAAGCGGCCGTTTTACGCCCCTTTTCGTCGGCCATTGAACACACGTAACCTGCGGGCTTATGCAGCAATATATAAAGTCGGCGCGATTCGGGGCGCATTATAACACCGTCAAGGCGTACTTCGTCGGTTTCGCACACCTTGGTGCCGGCTGCGCTAACGATTTTTCCGTTAACGCTTACCCTTCCCTCCGCTATAAAAACTTCGCATGCCCTGCGGCTTGCCGCCCCGCAGCGTGCAAGGTAAAGCTGAAGCCGTATCGGAGCGGCGGAATGCGGGGAATCGGCCGGTGAAGATTCGGCACAAGGCGCTGAAGGTGAGCGGAAACAGCCGGAAGTATTTTGATTTTTACCGCGCAAGTTCAAAACGCTCGCTTTCCGTTTCGTCGAGTTTGGGCAAATCGGCAATACTGTTTAATCTGAAAAACTTTAGAAATTCCTTAGTTGTGCCGTATTGGGAAGGTTTTCCGGGAATGTCTTTTTTTCCGACTTCTTTAATTAAACTGCGTTCGGCCAACAGGCGTATCATATTGTCCGCTGAAACGCCGCGGATAGCTTCTATTTCGCCGCGGGTTATCGGCTGGGAATAGGCGATAATCGATAAGGTTTCCATGGCGGCGCGCGAAAGTTTGCCCTCGTTTTTTTTACCGTAGCGGTCGCGCAAAAACGACCATAATTCTTTTTTCGGCGTAATAACCCAGCCGCCCGATATTTGCGCCAATTCAATGCCGGAATCTTCGGCGGCATACCGTTTCTGTAAACGCTTTACCGCCGAGATAACAACCTCTTTCGATAAATCGGTGATGCGCGCAAGGGTTTCCGCATTTAAAGGTTCTCCTTCAAGATAAAATACCGCTTCGATAAGCGCCGTTTCTTTGTCAAAATCCACTCATTAACTCCGCTTTACAAGCTCTTTTATGCGGCTTGTACAGGTCTTATTTTTATATCTCCGAACATACGGTTTTGATAGATACAAGCCGTTTTAAATTTCACGGCTTCCAATATTGCCATAAAAGCGCATACAATGTCCATAATGTTTCCCTTGCGCACCACCAAATCCGTAAAAAAACATTCGCCCTTATTTTCAAAAAATTCGTTCATAAGAGCTATTTTTTCGCTGACCGAAATTTCTTCGTACATGCTCATAATTTGTTCGTGCGAATAAGTGCTTACAAGGCGCGAAAAGGTTTTCATAAGTGCCCATGTATCGATTTTTTCCCACAACTCGTCTTCTTCAAAAGGAAGGACACGCTGAATTTTTTTGCGCTCCAAAGTCCATTCCGATTCCTGTTCTTTTTCTTCCATAAGAACAGACAGCTTTTTAAATTTTTGGTACTCAATCAATTTTTCAACCAACTCTTTACGCGGGTCTTCCATATCTTCATCCGAAAGATCCGTTTCAACGGGAAGCAGCATACGGGATTTTATGTACAGCAAATCCGCCGCAGTCGAATAAAAATCGGTCACCCGTTCCAAATCCGTTGTAACCGCATAATCAAGGTATTCCAAAAACTGTTCCGTTATTTCTCCGATGGGAATGTCATAAATATTCACTTCGTTTTTTTTAATTAAAAAAAGCAATAAATCAAGCGGCCCCTCAAATTGTTCCAGCCTGAAAATAGTCGCTTGTCCGCTTTCCGCTTGCCTTACATCTTCGTCCACACAAACCTCCTGCACATCGCCTTTTAAAGCTTAAAAGAACCGCACAATTTTCGTACGCCGTCTTGACCGCTTTGTTCCAAGCAGCGTTCATAAAAAGCTCTGTCTTTAATGTCGGCAAAAAAAGGAAGAATCTCGAGTAAGGGAACAAGAATAAAAGGACGTTCGTAAAGTAAGGGATGAGGAATCGTCAAACGTTCCGTTTTTATTTTTAAATTCGAAAACAATTCAATGTCGATATCCAAGGTGCGCGGACCGAAACGCCGTTCTTTATCGCGGCAGCGTCCGTAATCGGCTTCAATTTTTTGGACGGCATTCAAAAGTTCAAGCGGGCTGCCTTGAAAAAAACCGGCGGCCGCCATATTGTAAAAATTGCTTTGTTCTTTTAGATACATCGGTTCGGTTTCGTACACCGAAGAAAAACGGATATCCGATAAAATATACGACAAAGCGCGGCATGCTTTTTCCAAAATTTCACAGGGCTTTAAAATAATAGAACCCGATTCCAATGGACAATTTGAACCGAGTCCGAGCACAACCGCGTTTTTCATCTTTTAAAACAAATCTCCGTTTCCGCCCGTAACGGGTGCCGCGGCAGATGAAGCGGCCGACGATACGGCGCCGTTTCCGCCCGCAATCGAAGCTGCTTTAGCGGAAGAAGCAGGCTTTGCTTCTTTTTTTACCAGCACTTGCCCCGGAAAAAGTTTTTCGCGTATTTTCTTTTCGATATCGGCGGCAAAATCCGCATTTTGGGTTAAAAAAGCTATGGCGTTTTCTCTTCCCTGCCCGAGTTTTTCTTCACCGCTTGTATACCATGCGCCTTTTTTATCTATAAATCCGTGGCGTACCGCCGAATCGAGCAAACTCGAAACCGCCGAAATACCCTTACCGAACATAATGTCCAGTTCGACTTTTCTAAACGGCGGGGCGACTTTATTTTTTACGACTTTTACGCGCACACGGTTTCCGACGGCGTCTTCTTCGCCCTTTACGTCAATCGATTCTATACGGCGTACTTCGAGGCGCACGGACGAGTAAAATTTAAGCGCATTACCGCCGGTAGTGGTTTCCGGATTGCCGAACATAACGCCGATTTTCATACGGATTTGGTTTATAAAGATGAGAAGAGTTTTAGACTTGCCGATAATGGCGGTCAATTTACGCAAAGCTTGGCTCATAAGACGCGCTTGAAGTCCCATATGAGAATCGCCCATATCGCCTTCGATTTCGGCTTGCGGGGTAAGGGCGGCAACAGAGTCTACAACAATAACGTCTACGGCGCCGGAACGCACCAAACTTTCGGCTATTTCCAAAGCTTGCTCACCCGTATCCGGCTGAGATACCCACAGTTCATCGATATTAACGCCCAAACTTTTTGCATACACCGGATCCAGTGCGTGTTCGGCGTCTATAAAAGCCGCAATGCCGCCCATTTTTTGCGCTTCGGCGATAGCGTGGAGCGTAAGGGTGGTTTTACCCGACGATTCGGGACCGTATACTTCGATGACACGTCCTTTGGGATAACCGCCTATACCTAAAGCTTCATCCAATAAAATCGAACCGCTGGGAATAACGTCAATCCCGGCCGCATTTGCCGCAGTTCCCAATTTCATCAAAGAACCTTGTCCGAATTGTTTTTCAATTTGAAGCCGTGCAGCTTCAAGAGCTTGCAATTTTCCCTGCGTATCGGTTGCCGCAGGTATTTCATTCATTATCTTTGCCATGATTATATCTCCTCATATATATTATAGGTGTTACCGCGCAAAAAACGGCGCCGTTTTTTAAAAATTCTTTTTAACTCCAAAACGTCGGTTTTTAGAGGTTCCTATTTTTCCGGAAGCGGCTGATGTACCGATTTTCCCTGCAAAATAAGTTTTCCGTTTTCGCTGCCCACCTTTGCAAGTACCGTAACCGGTAAAGCCGTATCGATTTCCACCGGCTGCTTTAAAACAAGGGGCACGATTCCTTCCATGCGTTCCATAGTATCATAACCGATAAGAAAATCACAGCGGTATTCGCTTGGAGTTTGCACGGTATTGGTTACCCTGCCCGCCCATACAATCCAACAGCCCATATACAGCCAAGGTTCGGCATGGATTTGCGCATAGGTGTATATATCGGTAACGGTATCGAATCCCGGTTCGGTTAAATAGTCCATAAGTAAACGCGCTTTTTGTCTGATTGCCGCCGAAGCGTTTGAATTCAATATACGATTGATTTCCACTTGAGCCGCATTATCGCGGTATTTTTGGAAAAAAAGCTGCGCATCGGCATAGGCTTTTTCAAGTTCTTTTTTTGTTAAAACGCAGCGGAACACCGAAGAAGCGGTATCCTGAACAAGAGCATTTTGCTTTTCATCCACAGTAAGGGCAAAAGATGAAAGATCCGCTCTGTCGTTTTTAGGCAAAAAGGCGGATTTGAACATAAAAAATGCTCCGGCCGAAACAAAAACAACCGCCGCAATAAAAACCGACATACCGTATATAAGGGCCGGGCGGACGCCCAACGGCGGATACAAGCGCTTTATTTTTCCGCTGCGCACATAATGCACAAGGTTTTCGGGATTGCTGTTTTTCTTTATAAAGTTAAGCGCATTTTTTGCGGTGCGATTTTCGCTGTCGTACTCTTGAGCTTCAAGGTAATATTCAACGGCTTTATTTATTTCTCCGCGGCGCAAAAAAAGTACGGCCAAGGCATTTATAAGGCGCGGGTCGGTCATCTTAAGGTTACGCGCTTTTTTATAATAAAGTTCGGCACCGCCTATATCTCCGACATATAAACAAGCGGTTCCCAGCATGTAGTGAAAATAAAAAGATTCCCGATAATCTATAATCATCGGTTCCAAAAGATTTATCACTTCCGAAAAACGCCGGGAAGCAAGCAAACGTTCGGCCTTTTTTAAAGTATCGGATTGCATGATTTTATCGTCCGGATCTTAAAAGCACCGCATCTATTTCGGCATTAAGCCTTAAGATTTCTTCACGATCGACGGAATCGGGATTCGCTTCCAATTCACGTACCCGGGCAATGAGAAAACGTATATATGCATCTTCAAGCGCGGGATCTTTACCTGATGACGGAGAAGCGTATAACAAAGAGTCGGCGCTTGCACCTGTGGGACTTTGCAGGGCCTGCAATTCGGGAAGTGCGCTTTGCTTTGCATCGGTGGCGATATAAAACCGGATATCCGTTTTTTCATGCGGCTGAAGGTATTTCGGTTCCCAAAAAACCGAAAGGGCCGAATTATTGTAGGAAGTAATCGAGTCGAATTTCCGCTCGGGAACAAAGCGCGGTGCCCATACGGGGATGCCCAATACATCTTTATTTGCAATCGCAAGGGTTTGAATTTTCGTTATTCCCTCGCCCCATAAAAGCAAACGCATGGAAACGTCGCCGTTTGACGATTGTATCCAGCGGTCCCGGCTCATGTCGGTAAAAAAACATTCCGAATCAATAGAATCGCGCACAGCGGTCGAAAAATGTTTTCCGGAAGTTTCACCGAGCCATGTATCAAAGAATACCCGAAGTCCCGTCAATCGGCGTTCTTCCCCGATATTTTCAAGGGCAACATCAATGCGGACACTGTCGTTTTCTTTTTCGTCCGAAGCAAAAAAACTGAATAAAACGGTACAGCTGTATTTATTTTTAAGAGTAAACACTAATTGCGCTCCGCTGCCCGTTTCGGAGGATTTGATATGCATACCGCCGCTTCTGGTCAGTTTTTGAACATTTTTACCGGACAATACATAAAAACCGGAATTGACGGTATAGCGTTTCGAATCAAGTAAAGAAATATAGTCCCCCTGATTGTTTCGGCGGTATAAAAAAACCGTACCGTCATAATCTTCAATCACAAGGCGCAGCTTTCCGCTTTTTATATCGACATCCGCAAACAGGTTATAAAAAAGCGCCGACAGCGTAATACAAATATATATATAACGTTTCATGTTAAAATCCCCCCTGAGGATTGAGCAATTTTTCAAGCTTTTGCGCTTTTTGTTTTAATTCGGCAATCATTGCATCGTATTCGGACGAAGGGGCGGCCTCTTTGCTTTGATCCTGAGCGGCTACGGGAGGCGCAAGTGCGGCACGGGCAGTTTCAACCGCTTCGGCAGCTTCGGTACTTAATCGGTCGTTTGTTAAAAGCAATTCTTTTACTTGCAAATTCAGCGCCGCATTTTGCCGCTGAGATTCTTCATATGCGTTTTGTAACATTTCCACCTGTTCTTCAAGCTTTTGAACCTTGCGCTTTAATTGTATTGTTTCTTCGCTTTGAAGTACTTTGTTTTGACGTTCATAATCTTCACGCGCAGCGGCGGCTTCTTCTCCGGTAACGCGGAGCAAGTACAATAATTTTTCTTCGCGTTCACGCTGCTTTAAAAGCTCCAAACGGTACATGCTTTCGGCATATTTTTGACTTTCCGGATATTCGTCAACGACGCGCTTATAAAGGGGACGGGCTTTACCGTATTCATACAGGCGGTACAGGGATTCGGCCGTCCAAAACAAAGCGGAGGGTATTAACGTATGACCGGGATATTGCGATATAAAGGATGAAAAGCCTTTTGCAGCATCCTCATATAATTCCAAGCCGAAGCGGGCCAATTGCGTTTGATATTCTACATGCGGAATATACGGACTGAGAGGAAAGCGGCGTTTAAAAATATCGGCATCGCGGATAACGGCATAATAATCGTTTACGTTCATTTCGGACAAAATCATTAACAGCCATATTTCTTCCGACGACGTATGCCGAACCCCTGCCGCTTTTCGCAAAAAAAACAATGCATTCGACCAGTCTTTATTTTTATACGCTTCCAAGCCGTACACCAAATCTTCGCCGTAGCGATAACCGGCGCTTGCAAGAGCGGCAGGCTCTGCAGTATCCGTATCCGCAAAGGCATAAGGACATAAAAGGCAAAACAAAATACATAACGAAAACAGTGACTTTATTTTCATTTTATGTGCTTCTCCCATTGCAAAGTTCCGTCGAAAAATGCCGAACCGGAAACAATTACGTCAACACCGGTTTGGGCAACATGCTCGACGTTGTTTCCGTTTACACCGCCGTCTACGGAAACAAGGTAGGAATACCCTTTTTCTTCGCGGATACGAACGAGGGCCGAAATCTTATCCAAACAAAGCGGAATCAATTGTTGACCGCCGAAGCCCGGATTAACCGACATTACAAGCACCAAATCCGTATAAGGAAGCAGCGCTTCAAGTGCACTGACGGGAGTTGAAGGCACAATGCTTACCCCCGCTTTTTTCCCCAGTGCATGAATCTGCTCTATTAAACGGTGGCTGTGTATAACGTTTTCCCAATGAAAGGTAAGAAAATCCGCACCGGCTTTTGCAAAAGATTCGATATGGCGTTCGGGATTGTTTATCATAAGATGCACATCAAAGGGCAGCTTTGTCAAAGAACGCAACGCACCGACTACCGGCTGGCCGAAAGAAATATTCGGCACAAACGAACCGTCCATAATATCAACGTGTATCCAACCGGCGCCGCCGTCTTCCATTTTTTTAAAAGAAGATGCAAGGTCGGTAAAATCGGCCGACAAAATCGACGGCGCAAGCAAAGGCTTTTTCATATATATATAGTAGCAAACAAGTTAAATTATGTAAATGGGTGAAATCGCTTTTCAATTGACGCGCAAAGGATGCGCGGTATAAAAAAGGTAAAAGAACGCAGCTTGTATCTTCGCTGTAATTTTGGTAAACTATTTAAATACGGAAGCCAAAATTAACGTATATAATTCAACCGATTTAGAGGCACTATATGTTAGATTTAAAGAACAATAGTTCTCCTTTATACATGCAAATTACCCAATACTTTATAAATAAAATTCATTCGGGAGTTTTTAAACCCGGCGATAAGCTTCCGTCCGAAGAACTTTTGGCCGAACAGTTGGGCGTTTCCAGAATGACGGTGAACAAAGCAATCCGTGACTTAACGATAAAGGGTCTTGTAACCCGCATTCCCGGAGCGGGAACATTCGTCAATTCCATACGCTATGAAGGCAATGCAAGTCACTTTTTCGGGTTTATGGATTATATGACCGACAAAGGCTTTACCTGTACATCGCAAGTTATTAAACAAAGCGTATGTATACCGCCGAAGCATATTGCCGAAATCCTTGAATTGGATGCCACAGATGAGGTATATGAAATATCCCGTTTAAGGCAGGTAAACAACTTGCCTATGGTTTTACAAACGGCGTATATTAATGCACATAAGGTGCATAATTTACTTGAAGCGGATTTTACAACAGATTCTTTATATCACAAAATTTATGAAATAACCGGACACCGGGTTGCTTCGGCGGTTGACCGCATAGAAGCTATTCCCTGCCCGTCCCATTTGGCAAAAAAACTGCACGTAAAATCGAATTTTCCTTTATTGTATATAACACGTATCGGTTCTTTGGATACCGGAGAAAAAATCGAATTAACGTACAGCTGGTACCGTTCGGATCAATATATTTTGGAAGTAAAATATCAATAAGAAAAAGATTTTTCCGAAACCATGCCGTTTATACGCTGTGCGGTACGTCGGACTTCGGCAAGTACATCAAGCTGTGTATCGGCGGCATTGCAATCCGTTTGATATGCATAAATCGAACCGAGCGTTTTTGTATTTGTATGATCAAAAATAAAATTAACCGCCCCGTCCGACAATAATTCCATATTAACCCATTTGCCGCCGGTCGTCATAAGCAGGCAGCCGACCTTAGGCGATAAGGTATCGGGTATATTTCTTTTTCCGTTTTTATATGGCCAATACCGCTGCAACCTTGTCGCCAAGGTAAACAAAGGCGCGGATACAATGCCGAAATGCATCGGGGATGCAACGATGAACACATCGGCATTTTCCATGTCATTACAAAAAGATTCCATATCGTCTTTTATCGAACATCCCGGCTTTTTAAAACAGTATTTGCAATCAATACACGCACCGATTTTCATATCATATGCATTGTATTGTTTTATTTCACCGTTCAGTTCGCTTGTCATTTCACGTATTAAAGCCGCCGTATGTCCGTTTTTATGCGGAGATCCGTTTATAATAACCGTTTTCATACCTTTGCCCTTGTTTACCTTTACCGTTTTACCTTATTCTTCCGTATCGGCGTTCAGCGGTTTAACGATAAATTTCAAGCCGAAAAATACCGCTGCAAAAACAAGATAAATGACCGTATACAGCGGGCTGACGTTAAAACCGACAGCCGGCGCATGAATAAGTCCGAAAAAGGCGCTTAGGGCTGCAATAACAAAGCTTATTGCAGCACCGACCCATTTTCTGTCGATAATAAAGCATAATGCGGAAACGAAGATAATCGCTATAAGCATGGAACCCTGAGCAAGCGTTTCAAAACCTTGCGCCAATCCCGCTCCGGCAAGTTCCGCGCTTGTAACGTTAACAGCGGACACATCAAAGTTCAATCCCGCAGCTTGTAATCCCGCTCCTATTGCGGCCTTTGTTCCGCCTATGGCATTGCCGACCTTGCCCCAAATCAATTCAAAAATCGGAATTGCAACCCCCAAGGCCATTGCCGGATAATACTTCTTTTCGTTTACTTCAAAAGCTTGTGCAGCCGAATTCATACCGGCAAAAATAATCAATACAACGGTTGCCGCCGAGGGTAAAACGGCTGTCGCAATTGCGACAAGACCGGTTAAACATAAGATAAAGTATATCAAGCCTACATAGGTTGTATATGCGGGGCCGGCTTTGGCTTTTTTCCATGCCGGATGTCCCCAATAACAGCCGATAATAAACGGATTTCCCAAAATCGCTCCGATAATATTGGTAATACCGACACCGAGTAGAACAGTGCGTCTGTTATAATGGTCGTCGCCCGCTTCGGCTTGTTCAATCGCCTGTATTGCGGCTATAACATCGGCAAAGGCAAAGGCTAATACCATCGGAAGGTATTTTACCGCAGCTTTAAATGCTTCGGCGGATAAAAATGCAAATTGCGGTAAGGGAAAATAAAAACCGACCGTTTCAAAGGATTTTTGCAGGGCTTGGCCGTCCATATTTTTGCTTACCCACGCAATAATCGTTGCAACGCCGATACCCAAAACGGCGGGCGAAAGACCTTTGATTTGTATTTTTCCCAAATACATCGTTAAAAGGATAAAAAGAGCGGGCAAAATTATAATAGGTTTTGAAAAACCGTCGGCTAAGGTTGCAATAACAAGCCATGCAAGCGCACCGCCGGCTAAAGAACTGAAAACCGCCGCACTCGGCATTTTTTTTAGCAATTTATCGACAATAAACGCACACAAAATATTAAACACCGAGTGAAAAATATTAGCCCATAACCCGACATGCCAGGCCAGCATAAAATCGCCGGTCGCCATATAGGTCGGCATCATAATTGCAAAAAGCCAAATAAAAAAGGTTCCTGCAGCAATACCGCCGGGCAAAGCGGTTATCGATTTATTACCGGTTTTTTCACCTGTTTTTCGCGCTAACACCGTGTTCCAGCCCAAAAAAATGAGCGCCGTCAAACCTATTGCCGCAACAAGTTTTCCGAATACAAATTCCGACGGCATTTTGAGTACACCCATCAACACGCTTGCACCGATAATTATTTTCGAAAATCCATCGAAAAACACACCTACCGCGGCATCGACATCTCCTTTAAAAAACCACGGTATCTTTTTTTCATTACTCATGAAAAACCTCCTCATATAATATCGTCATACATAAATTGATATCTACCAAACGTAAAAAATTCATTGTAAATATCAAACGACAACAATTTCATGTGCGGATGTACATCCGCTTTAAATCCCTTTGTATGTTTGCCGAAAACCATCGTATCGTTTCCGCCTACATAAATACCGGAACGGTTAAGGAAAAACTCATCCATCATTCCTTGTGTTATAAGGTAATGCGCATATCCCGGAGCTTCGATTAAAAGAAGTTTTATGCCGTTTTTCCGTAAAAAATGCATTATTTCTTTTACGTCGGTAAGAGCGTCCGTGCCGCTTATAAAAACCGGCAGTTCTTTTTCCGCTTTAAACAAATCGCAGGGAGTATCTTTTTCCAATAACTTATACGGTATTTTTAAATGCGCTTTTATATGCGCATATCCCTTAGGCGAAGTAACCAACAAGCGCGGCACGGTACTTTGCTTAAGCAGTTCATGTTCCAAAGGAACATCGGTACAATCAAGCGACATAATAATATTAAGCGGATGTTCGTGAAGACCGGCGGAAATTCTGTCACGCTGTAAATCGTCATCCAAAACGGTCATAAGATAATCCGCATCCGTTGCCATGGAATTTCCGCCTATAAGTGCGGCATCGGCAACACAACGAAGTGCATTTAACATCCAAAAATCGGCGGTCGAACCGTTTCCCGCATACATATTTTTTGCCGCAATATAAAACGCACTCGGTTTATCGTTAAAGGCGAGCCGTCCGTCAACCGAATTGACAAACGACGCAATCGTATACGGTCTTGTATCGTTTATTGGCGGAAAACACAGATTTTCGCCCCGCACACGGCATATTTTTTCCGAAGGAACGGGAATATGTGTAAACGAATGTAAGGTTTCCGAGCGGAAGCAGGGTTTCAGTGCAATATCCTGAGCTGAAAATTTATTCATACAATCCCCTTTTTGCAAAAAGACCGTTTATTTTTTCCAATTGTTCGCTCATTTCGTAGTAAATCGGTGCGATTTTTTTATAACAAGCGCTTAACGATGCATCAACTTCAACGGTAAAACTGTCGCTAAACCAGGTATCGGTAAGACGATTAAAATCGTCTATAAGGCCGGCGGATAAACCGGCAAGAAAGGCGATACCTATTGCGGTGGAACTTTTGGGATTTACCGTAACGGGCCGATCCAAAACGGCGGCCATTATTTTTAATACGGTTTTACTTTTTGCACCGCCGCCGAAGATATTTATTTGTTTAACGGGGCCCTTCAACCCTTCGATATTGCGGCGTATATTCCATGCAATACCTTCAATAACGGCCCTATATATGGAACAATAATCGTGGCTGCCGCTTAAACCTAAAAGGTGTTCGGCATCAAGACTGAAAAAACTTTTGTCCGTTTGCATTTTATAATGCGGAAAATACCATAAATTATCGGCACCCGCAGGTTTTGCCTCAAGAGCTTGCTCCAATTTTTCCCAATCATTGACTGCAAAAATCGAACGCCAATGATTTACCGTTTCGCCGTAGGAGGCAATCCGTCCGATAAATTGGGCTTTTCCGGGACCGTAATGCGGAATATTAATATAATGTTTCGGCGAACCTTCAGCATACAATATGGTTGCCGATGTTCCCAAATAAATCATCAGGTGATTTTTATCTTGGGCGCCGCCGCCTAAAATCGACGAAAAAGTATCCCCCACTCCGACGATAACTTGTGCCTGCGGGTTTATGCCCAATCGGTCGGCAACGTCTTTACAAACCGTTCCAGCAATATGATTGGCGGGAAACATATCGGGAAAAATCGATTCGGGCAAACCTAATTTTCGAATTACATCAAAATTCCAATTTAACGACTGTTCGTCAAACACACCGCCTACCATATATGCGGTATCATAATCGATTGCGGCTTTTTTTGTCAGACGGTATACCAGGTAATTGTGAGGCGCCATTATTTTGTAAATCTTTTTAAAAACGTCTTTTCGGTTATCGGCAAGCCACTTGATTTTCGGAAGCATAAAGGCATGAGAAATCGGAGATTCGAGCACGGTATTTAGGTACTCAAGTTCCCGAAAAGCCCGTACATCGGTATGCAATATGGCAGGCTCAAGAGGTTCGCCTTGAGTATCGACGGCGCACAAGGCCGGAATAAGGCCGGTAATTCCTATTGCGCCGATGCCGCGCGGATACTGCGGATTGATTGAAGCAAAATAAAAAACGGCTTGGCAAAACTCATCCCACCACAGACTCATATTTTCTTCTTGCCATCCGGGATTTTTAATTTGAATATCATGTTGACGGGAAAATTCCGCATATATTTTTCCGTTACAATCGGTCAATATTGCTTTTGAAGCGGTTGTTCCGATATCAAAGCCTAAAATATATGACATAATTATTCCTCCCAAAAAGCCAAAACTCTGTACATGTCCGGTTCGCGTGTCATTTCAAAGCCTTGTGCGAGATTGCAAAAGGGTACTTCTTTCGATAAAAATCGTTCAAACGCAAAATCTTTTTGCATTAAAATATCAACAGCCGTTTGAATTGATTTTTTCGTATGCTTGGTTACTCCGGTAATCGTAATCTCACGATAATGAAACAAGCGCGGGTCGATATTCAAAATATCTTTTTCTCCCGTGCTGCCGTAAACGACTAAAACACCGCGGATACTCAAACCGGCAATAGCCTGCTCCAAAGCCGTTTTTCCCCCGGCGGTAAAAAAGGCTTTGTTCAACCCCTTGCCTGCGGTAAATGAATCTACGGCACTTTTTACATCCTCGTTAATCGGATCCACACACATGTCAGCCCCCAAAGCAAGGGCTTTTTTGCGGCGCAGTTCGTTCGGTTCGGAAACAAGAACCCGGCACCCGCGTTTTTTCAGCAATAAAATATGCAAGGCCCCCATAAAACCCGCACCCGAAACCAATACATTGTCCCCCATTTCGGGCTTGCCCAAATCCAAACTGTGGCAAACGCAGGCAAGCGGTTCGGTAAGCACCGCATATTTTAAAGGCGTTTGCTCATGCAGTTTATACACTTCATAATCTTTTGCAATAAAATATTCGGCAAAACCTCCGGGGCCGGCATAACCGGGTATCTTTTCGACATCAAAATTATTTTCACATTGATTGTCGAATCCCTGTCGGCAAGCATAGCATTGCCCGCAGCGCGTTAAACTTAACACTGCAACGTTGTCGCCTTCTTTCAGTTTTTGACTTACGTTTTTTCCGACTTGCCGGACAATGCCCGCAATTTCATGGCCTCCGGCAAAGGGATAGCTTTTTTTATGCCCGAAATAAAACCCCTGTTCAAAAGTACACAAACCGACTGCGACAACTTTAACAAGTACTTCATCGTCTTTTATTTCCGGTAACGAAACATTTATTATTTGAATTTTCCTTTCGTCCTGTATTATGGCTGCCTTCATACATCCCTCTCTTATCAGTTGCTCATTAAAATATCATAGGCAGAATCGACATCGGCATTTTTATGAATGATAGCGGTCAGCGCCTTTACCATTTGAACCGTTTTGCCGCATCCCCATACATTACGGCCTGCCGCAATTCCGGCCGCCCCGCTTTGTACGGCATCATAAACGACTTGTAAAAAGTCTTTAGGGTTTTCCGAACGGGACCCGCCCAATACTACCAGCGGAACAAAGGAATCTTGTACGATACGTTCGAATCCGGGGGCATAGCGTATTTTCATAAAATCGCAGCCTATTTCGTTTCCGATGCGCGCTCCCTTTGCAATATGTTCAAGCGCATGAAAAGAAGGATCGGCATCAAAGCCGCCGGGAACCGCTTCCGCACAAACGGGCATACCGATTGTGTCGCAATATTCGACAGTGCGCGCCAATCCTTCAAACGACTTTTCTTCTATACCGGCTCCCTGTCCTATATTTATAATAACGGCGTCGGCACCTAAGCGCATTGCCGAATCCGCACTGAAAACCAAACGCGAATCGTGCGCTTTTCTCATATAGGTGGGCGGCAGATCCAATCTGGCAATATACCCCAAACCGCTCAATTCTTTTTCAAATTTTCGGGCAACGCCGAAGTTAACCAAAACGGCATCGCCGCCGCCTGTTTTAATTTCTTCAAGCGTTTTACCCGGATTTTCCAATCCCGGATTGGTACCGTTAAAAGAACAGTGATCCATTGCTACAATCAATGCACGGCCGTCATTCTTAAAAATACGGCTCATTCTACGAATTTTTCCGAACATATATTACCTCTTTTAAAAAAAATATTTTACTTAATGTACAATCGGTTGTACTTTGCTTTAAACCTTAGTTGCCCTATAGTTCATTTTATACCGAATATAGTAAAAATGCGGACTATGCATGTGCATGCTTACAATTTCGGCATGCGGATGTTCCGTCGAACCGAATGATTTTTCATAACTGCCGATGGCGGCCGCCGAACCTCCGACAAAAATACAGGACGTATTGATAAAAATTTCATCCAGCAATTCGTTTTTCATTAAATAATGACAATATGTAGGCGATTCGATTAAAGCGCTGTCTATTCCCATACGCTTTAATGCTGTAAGCAAGGCATCCGCATCGGTTTCCCGACCTTTTCCGGTAACAAAAACCATAAGCTTTCCCCGCAATTCATCAATCAGTCCGGTCTTTTTTTCGTCAATCATTTTATCGGTTACAATAACATGATTGGCGGGAATCTCTTTAAGTAAGCCTTTTAAGCCTTCCGGCGACACATTAATTAAAATGGGAATATCTTCAGTGTGAAATACTTGATTGGCGTAGGGAAGATTTTCACCGCTGCGGCTTACAATAACGGTAAGCGGGGCAACGGGTTTTCCGTGTGCCAAACGCGCTTGTAAAAGATCCGGATCATAGGCACTTCCGGAATAGGTTGGTTCTTTTATTAAAGTGCCGCTTCCGATAATAATGGCATCGCAGGTTGCCCGCAATAAATTCAAAATCCAAAAATCGGCAAAGCCTCCGTCGGGATCCAGATAATTGTTTTTTGCAATTAAAGGCCCCACTTCATTGTCTTCAAAGGCTATTTTTCCGTCTATGGACATAACATAAGAGCCGAAGGTATAAGTGCGCGAATTATTATGCGGCGGGAATAAAAAATCGCCGTACACATCCTCCACCTTTTTGCATTTCAGCCCGTCATGTATATATCCGAGTTCCTTTGTGCGGCAAAAAAGCCGTGTAAGCTTAATTTGATTCGAGTTAAATTGAATCTCTTCAATCTTCATTATAGACACCTCCTGATAAGTTAATTGACTTTGATTTTTGAAAATGTAATTGCAGACATACAAGGGCAAGCGCCGAATATATAAGGATAAATTTGATATTGTCCGCAGGTAATAACGACAATGCGCTTTGATGTATAAAGCCGATTGCCGAAAGTCCGGCAAGAATCGCACAGGTAACGGCTGCCCGAACATATTCTTTTTGTATAATATAGGCAATCCATATACTGTACAAAAGACTTGAAGCAAAGGCCCCGTTTGCCAAATACATAAAGCCCTTTATCGCAATACCCGCCGCAGCAAAAGCTTCCATATCGACGCTTGTCAGCGAAGTATTAAGGGTATGCAGTACGTTATCCAGTAAGGTTACGACATATTGGGCAAAGATGGGAAACAACGAAAGATACACGGCAATACTGTAATCTTTTTTTAAATTGTTTTGTACTTCCATTGCAACGGTTAGCCCGACCGTAATTAAAAAAACCATAATAACTTCAAACGGAATAACCGCAATGATAAGCAAGGGCAGCCCGAAAAAAAGCATAATATAGGGAATAATCATAAACAATAAATACCCGCATTTTGCGCCGCTTCGCTTCCATCCGGGATGTCCGTAGTACACCGTTGTAGGAAAAGGACTGCCGAACAATGCGGAAACGATTGTAGTTACACCGTCATTAATCATAGATGTACGCAGCGGATATTTATCGCCGACCAAATCGGCACTTTCGACCGCTTGCATAGTTGCCAAAAAATTTGAGATTTGCAAAGGTATAATTGTCGAAAGATAGGGCGCGATTTTGGAAAGCCCCGTTCCGATATCGGATAAAAACAACGACGGCGGGTAAACGCCCACATTTTGTATTGCTTGCCGTACTTGTACCGAAGTTGCGGATTTTGTAAACCATGCAAATAAAGCGCCCGCAATTAAAATTAAAACCGAATTCGGTACTTTCGGTATCAAATTCCGCTTACGGAATATTGTCAGCCACGCAAGAAACAAGGATATAAGGGCTATTTGCGGCTTGTTAAAAACGCTTGCAACCCCGTTAAACGAAAGCCACACAAGGGCGGCTGCAGCCATATTGCCGATAAGCGCCGATTGGGGAATATAGCGCCGTACAAAACCTGCAACAAAACCTCCGATAATTTCGATAAAACCGCCGAAAAAACAACTTGCCAGTCCCACAGACCAAGCAAGATAGGCGTCGCCGGTTTGTCTGTATATAGGCACGATAATAATAAAAAGCCATGTAAACACTTGCGTAGAGCTTACGCCGAACGGCAAAGCCGTTACGTCATCTCTTTGTTCCTTTACACTTAACCTATACGCTTCCCAAAAATATATAATGCATCCGAGTATGGAACCTAGAGCAATACCCGGTAAAATACGTCCTAAAACCAAATCGGCCGGCATCTTTTCTCCGAACAACAAAACCCCGATAATAACCGAAATTTTGGAAAAAACGTCGCCCAAAATACCGAAAAAGGCTCCTATATCTCCTGCTGAAAAATATCGTTTCAAACCGTATTTTACATTCATCTTTCTTACCTCAATATTGTATATACAATATTTGTATATACAATATCCTAAACCGAGAAACATTATATGTCAAGCCTTTTTTTATGATTTTTAAATATACTGTGCGAATATTCCGTAATTGACTAAAAACGCCGAATCTGCGATAATAGTGTTGATATTATGGGTACTCCGTCTGAGACAGGATTAGCCGCAGCTTTTAATTCGCTCAAAGAGGGTAATCCCCGGAAGGCAAAAGCGGTACTTGAACATACACTTTCAAACGATCTTGAAAACAAAGAGGTATTGTTTGCGCTTAAATGCGTTAATTTTTGGTGCGACATAATTGAAAGCGTACAGGAACTACCCGATGCGTACCGGCGTGCGGAGCTTTTATTGGATCAATGGAAACGCTTTACCGTATTTATACGCGAAAGCGACCGGCTGTATGAGCAGGCGTTATATACTGTAAAAAAAGCTGTGTGTACTTCGGCATTGGAAAATTATTGTTCCATGCTGAACGAAAAAAACAAAACTTTAAAAGCGGAAATGCTTTCGAAAGCGGGACTGTGCAATAAACTGTTGGGCAATTATGAAACGGGTATAACCCTGTTTCAAGAAGCAAATACGCTCAATCCGAATTCGGTAGATACTATTGCCGAATTGGCGGACTGTTACGCTTTGTGCGGTCAGGAAAAAACGGCAAAGGTTTTGTTTCGGGAAGCTTTTTTTATCGATCCCCAAAGGGTCGATAATTCTTTTTTGGAATCGGAACTGTTTTGCCGCCTTGCCGAAAGAACGGCTGAAGCCGGCTACAGCGGAAAAGTGTTGCAAGAATGGATACCGGTATACGGCGTTTTATACGGCGTATTTAATATAAAAAGGGAATTGCGTGCTCTTGAAGCCGGAAAGTTAAAACAAGCGATTTTTGCTCTTGAAAATGAATTAAAGGAAAGCGAAAAAGAGCCGGAACTGCTTGTACCGCGTCTTATAAACCATTATTTTTGGCTTATAGACCACTATACGACAATGAACAGCGATCGTACCCGGATAAATGAACTGTTATTGAAAATTAAACTGCTGGATAATTCAATATACGGTATGTATACGGTATAAAGCGGGCAGAATAGTGAAGGAGAAAAACATGTCGGAAAGTTTAGTAAAGTCGGTTCAGGATATGCTGAATGAAGAAAAATGGACACGGGCAGCCATCGGTAATTATACAAAAAATCATTTTATAGAACTTGCATCCGTGGTTGAAAAAGCCCGCGCCGAAAATTGTATGGACGAAGTTCAAAACGCCTGCAACGAACATCTCGGACATACAAAAAACAGTATCATTGCCCTCTATATTTCCGGTATGCTCGGATTGAAAAAAAAGACCCTCGACAATTCTTCGCTTATATCGCTGGTAAATATCTTTCAGGACAATCATAAAAACCCCATCGTTATTTATTTGTGCGAAAGTATTTTAGACGAAGACGAAAGCAATAAATTCGCACTGCGAACCTTGGCGAATGCATACCGTGAAGAAAACAGCGAAAAGATTTGGGAAGTATATGAAAGCTTGGTAAAACTCGATTACGAAGAAGCCGATATAGCAAAACTCTTAGCCGAAAAATATGAAAAAGACGGCAATATGGAAGATGCGGTCGATTATTACAAAAAAGCCCTTCTTCGGTACGTAAATCGTAAAACTATAAATCAAATAAAAGAAATTTGGTCGAAATTGATAGCGCTCATTCCCGAAGAAATCGACTTTTTTTATCTTGTGCAGCGCAAAATCGCAAAATCGATAAGCGATGTGCGCAGTGCCGCTTTAATGCAAGAACTTTATGTGTATTATAAAGAAAAACAGGACTGGAATACCGCCATCGATATATTAAAACTTATTTTGAGTATAGACGAAAAAGACGCTCCGGCCCGCAAAGAATTGGTTGAATGTTTCCGCGGCAAATACGCCGATCACAGCCAACTTGAAGATTATATCCGTATTTCAAACTTAACGCAAAGCTGGCGCAATGTATTTGAAGCGATAAGCGATTTTGAAAAGCACATCGCCTTCGATGCAAAAAATTTCGTTTTTCACCGCTCGTGGGGCGTCGGTCTTATACGCAAAGTAAAAGACGATGAAATTTCAATAAATTTCGGTAAAAAATTCGGCATACGCAGTATGTCGCTGAAAATGGCGGTTAACGCTTTGCAGCCCCTCGATAAAGACCACATATGGGTTTTAAAAGCAACAAAATCGAAAGAAGAATTGGCAAAAATGATTAAAGCCGATAAAGCCGGGGCACTAAAAGTTATTATAAAAAGTTTCGGCAACAACTGCGACTTTAAACGCATTAAAGCCGAATTGGTTCCGACAATTCTCAGCCCCGGTGAATGGACAAGCTGGAATACGGGAGCGCGCAAAGTACTGGAAAACGATCCTACCTTCGGCGTAAACCCCAACGATATCAGCATGTATACCGTACGCGACCGTGCTATTTCTCAAGAAGAAAAATTGTCGAACGAATTCAAAGCGCAAAAGCAGTTTTTTATGCGCATAGATATTTTAATGCGCTTTGCCGAAGATGCCGACGCCGAATCCGAATTGTTCGCCGACATATTCTCGTATTTTACCGGTTACCTGCGTGCTTTTTCTTCGGTAAACGAACAAACACTGGCTGCCTTTTTGGTGATTAAACGCATTATAACGCGCTATCCGCACATGAATCCCAATATCTCCTACACGTTTGAACAATTGTACAACGAATTGGAAAACCCGAATGCGGTATATACGGCACTTAAAGATACAAAAAACACTTATTTGCGCAAGGATTTTCTTACCTGCATACGCACCCTTCTTCCCGATTGGCCGCAACAATACGTACGCTTGTTTCCCACCGTATTACAGCAGGATATGTTAACCGCTTTGTTAAATAACGGACATACCGACTTGGTAAAACAGCTTGCCCTTGACAGTTTTGAAAACTACCGCGAACGCCGCGAAGCCGTTATTTTCTTTTTCCGGGAATGTCAAAATGAAGACTGGTTTAAGCAAACCGGTATCGGTTTCGAAAAACAATTAATGACGCTCATACATATTTTGGATTTAAGTTACCGTGAAATTGCAAACCATCACGATACTACGGAAAACAGAAAAATAGACCGGCAAATACAGCTTTTATTGTTTAAAGACCAAACGCTGCTCAATTATATGCTCGACAACGATGAAGATACCATTACCCGTTTGTACACATTGGTAAACGATGTACGCGATTTGGATCCGGCGATTAAAATGAATATGCGTAACCGTATTTTGGAAAAATATCCCGGATTTAAATTCTACGGTATGGAAGAAAAAACGGTCGTTACGCGCGGTCTTATCGTTACGGCAAAAATGCTTGAACAAAAAAAACAGCAGCTTGAACACATCGTTACGGTTGAAATACCGGAAAATGCAAAAGAAATCGGCGAAGCTCTTGCACAGGGCGACTTACGGGAAAATGCCGAATACAAGGCGGCAAAAGAACGCCAGCAACAATTAAACAGCGCCGCTTCGCGTTTGCAGGACGAAATAGACCGTTCCCAAGTTTTCGATCCGTCCACAATTACAACCGCCCGCGTATCCTTCGGCAATACCGTCTTTTTACACAATAAAACAACCGGACAAGAAGAAGAATACACGATTTTGGGTCCGTGGGAATCGGATCCGGACAACAAAATCATTTCGTATATGTCGCCCTTCGGTAACGCTCTTATGAATGCAAAAGAAGGCGACGAATTGAATTTTGAAATCAACGAACAAAGCTATGCTTATACCGTAACGAGCATAAAAGCGGTTAAGTTTTAACGGATAAAAACGACTATGAATACCATTACAATAACTCTGAGCGGCGCAAAGGTTATACAAGTTGCGGCAGGATGTAAATCATCCGATTTATTGGATTTTTTTGATGAAGCGGCATCTTCAATTATAGCCGTCCGTTTTAACAACGAAATATGTTCACTCGCCCAGCCGCTCCAAAACAGCGGAACATTGGAACCCGTATGTACCGGTTCTTCCGAAGGATCGGCCATTTACCGAAGGTCCTTATGCTTTTTGCTTGCGGCTGCCTCCCATGAAATTTTTCCCGGAAAACGCCTTGCCGTCGGACACAGTCTCGGATACGGTTATTACTATACGCTGGATACGGATACGCCGATATCGATTGACTCGATACGGGAACTCAAAGAAAAAATGCAGGAGCTTACAGCAAAAAATTATCCCATACGTCAAAGCTTTATTTCGTATGAAGAAGCTATAGGGCTGTTTGAAAAACTCAATATGCGCGAAACACGCAAACAATTGAATTTCATATGTCCGCCGCATTTTAAAATCAATACGCTCAACGGTTTTTCCGATTTGTATTTTGCTCCTCTTTTGCCTTCCACCGGTTATTTGACGCATTTTGATTTAATGCCTTACGGCGAAGGTTTTTTGCTGCGCTATCCGACAACTGCCGAACCCGATCGAATCGGTAAATTCGAAGATATTCCTCAATTGTTCAACGTATACAAGCGGTATAAAGATTGGGGAAAAATGCTTGGAGTTACATCGGCTGCCGACTTAAACGAATTGATAGCCACGCGCAAAGTAAGCGATTTTATAAATATAACCGAAACCCTGCAAAATAAATGCATAGCCGACATTGCCGACCAAATAAAAGAACGTCAAGATGTAAAAACCGTTCTTATTGCAGGCCCCTCAAGTTCCGGCAAAACCACAACTTCAAAAAAACTGTCCATGCAGCTGCAAGTACTCGGTTATCAGCCGAAAGTAATAGAATTGGATTCGTACTATGTCGGACGCGAATTAACTCCGAAGGATGAAAACGGCGATTACGATTACGAAGCTTTGGAAGCCCTCGATGTCGCACAGTTAAACGGCGATTTACAGGATTTATTCGACGGCAAAGAAATAAAACTTCCTTCCTATGACTTTGTTAAAGGCGAACGCTATTACACGGGAAAAACCATGCGCTTGGATCCGAAAAACATCCTTATAATGGAAGGCATCCACGGGTTAAATGACAAACTCACCCCTTCGGTACACAAAGAGCATAAATTTAAAATTTACCTTTCGGCTTTAACCCAGCTTAACTTGGACGATCACAACCGTATCCCGACCAGCGATAACAGGCTTATACGCCGCATTGTGCGCGATTCCCAATTTAGGGGCAAATCGGCCGCCGATACGATAAAAATGTGGCCGAACGTTCAAAAAGGCGAAAGGCTTCATATTTTCCCCTTCCAAGACAATGCGGATGCAATGCTCAATACCGCCCTCGATTACGAATTGGCCGTTTTAAAAATATATATCGAACCTCTTTTACGCTGCGTAACGCCTTTACAGCGCGAATATGCGGAAGCCGGCCGCCTTTTGCGTTTTTTAAATAACTTTTCACCCATTCCGGCAAATTACGTTCCTGGTCAATCGCTTATACGGGAATTTATCGGCGGAAGCGATTTTAAATATTAAAAAAAACGAATTGTTCCGATTAAAGGGATTGTTCCGAATCTTTTTTTAAGCACTGAGGGCTGTCTAAAAAACTTCCGTTTTTTAGACAGCCCCGTATTTTTGAGAATAGGCGGCATCTTCCAAAGCAGATTCTTCCGCTTTAGTATTTTCTTTCCGCCATGTAAAAAATTGTTTTTCTTTTAACTTATGCAGCACACTGGATTTTTGCATGGCAATTTTAAAAAGCTCACGCCGCTGTTCTATAAGCAATTCGGATGCGGCCAAGTTTTCCAAAAGCTCGTCTTTTTTCACGTCGAGGCGTTTTACATAGTTTTCCAACGCCATAAGCGTACGCACATCCACCCTGTCGTTTCGGTTTTTGTTTACACGCACGCGCTCGGCTGCAAGATTGTGCAAATCCGCTTTTATCCTATCCGCTTCCGAAATAGCGGCTGCCAATGCCGTTTTTGCGTTTTTTTCTTCAAATTCACGAAGCTCAAGTAATTTTTGCAAATTAAATGAAAAACGCTTCATACTGCAGCCGCACCCTTATCGTCCCATTCTTCGGACGGAATTTCAATACCGGCCAATGCGCCGAAATCGGTTAATGTTTTTTCAATCGTCGTTTTTTCGCCTTCTTCCTGCATTAAAAACTTTTCGATAGCCGGATGCAAATCTATCGCCGCATCCACTTCAGGATTGGACCCCTTTTGATATGCGCCGACGGTTATCATATCTTCGGATTCGGCGTATATAGCCATAGAACGGCGGATTGCGGCCACCGTTTTTTGCGTTTGCGGACCGGAAACGCGCTTGGCAAGACGGCTGATACTCGCTAAAATATCGATTGCCGGAAAATGATACGCTTGAGCCAATTTTCGGTTTAATACAATATGACCGTCCAAAATTCCGCGTACCGTATCGGAAACAGGTTCATCCATATCGTCCCCGTCAACCAGCACCGTATAAAAACCGGTTATACTTCCCTTTTGAGAAGTACCGCTTCGTTCAAGCAATTTAGGCAGGGTTTCAAAAACACTCGGCGTATACCCCCTTTGCGCAGGCGGCTCCCCTATGGCAAGTCCTATTTCACGCTGGGCGCGCGCAAAACGGGTAACCGAGTCGAACATAAGCATAACGTCTTTTCCCTGATCCCGGAAATATTCGGCGACAGCGGTTGCCGTATACGCCCCCCGAATGCGCGCTATAGGCGATTGATCCGAAGTCGCAACAACCACAACCGAACGTTTTAAGCCCTCTTCGCCCAAATCACGCTGTAAAAAATCGACCACTTCACGGCCGCGCTCTCCGATTAATGCGATAACGTTAACATCCGCATCGGTATTGCGGGCAATCATTCCCAAAAGGGTAGATTTTCCGACGCCGGAACCGGAAAAAATGCCCAAACGCTGTCCTTTCCCGACAGCCAACAAAGAGTCGATTGCGCGCACACCCGTTACAATACGTTTTTTTACGGGCATGCGGTCAAGCGGATCCGGAGGGGATGCGAGGGCGGGATAAAAAACGGATGCGGCAATTTCGCCTTTTTTATCATAGGCTTTACCCGTTGCGTCCAAGACCCTGCCCAATAGCTGGCGCCCCACCGCAACTTGCAAAACGGAACCCGATGCCGTTACCGTGCAGCCGATTTCTATACCCTTTGTGTCGCCGTATGTCATAAGCTGAACGGTCGTATCGTACAAGCCGACAACTTCCGCTAAAATATACGTTTGCGCTGAAGGAACGGCTATTTTGCAGATTTCACCGATAACCGCTTGCGGGCCGCGGCTTTCAACGAGCATTCCGCGCACCCTGATTACCGCCCCTATATAGTGCACCGTTTCGGTTTGTTCCACTCTTTCGACATATTTGGTAAAAATCGTTTCCATGAGCTTAAAAATCTCTATTCCCGCTCAACGACGGAGGCACCGGAAATATTTCTTATGGGAGAAATTTCAAGTATTTTTTGCTCAAGTTCCGCAAGTTGACTTGAAATACGCGCATCGATCGATCCGAAATCGGTTTCAACGATACAGCCGCCCTTATCGACAGCCGAATCTTCGGCAATCGTTATGCTTTTTACACTTTCTACGGATTCTATAAAATCTTTTACATGTTCGCTCGTCAAATCCATATCGGCAAGGTTAACTCGTATCGTTACATCTCCGCGCCCCTTTACTTTGCGCAAAGCATGCAGCACATTCGACATAATAACATTGCGCTGATTTTCCGATATAATTTTTACGACTTTTCGCGAAATGAGCAGTACCAAATCGACAATTTGCTGTTCGGTTTCTTCCAAAATATTTTTACGCCTGTCCATTGTGCGTTCAACGATAACATGAAGCCGGTTTATAAGACGCAAAACTTCTTGGCGGCCGGTTTGATAACCGTCTTCGTGCCCCTTATCAAAACCTTCTTTGCGGGCATCGCTGACATTTTTTTCGTAACGCCGCTCGGCTTCCTGTATAATATCCAGCGAACGGTTTTCCGCATCTTTAATGATACGGGCCGCCTCGTCTTCGGCTTGTTTTTTTATAACCGCAGCTTGATCCGTTTTTCGTTTAACTTCATCGAAGGCGGATTGTTCGGCTTTTTTTACGATTTCCTGCGCTTCAACTTCCGCATCCGCCAACAGCTTTTGCTTTTCGGTTTCCCAATTTTTTTTAAAAAGCTCCGCTTCGCGGCGTAAATCATCTGCGGTAGGGCCGACATATTCGGGGATTTCTTCCGCTTCCGGTTCTTCGGGCTCGGTTTCAAAGGTATGGCTTAACTTGAGCAGCACCTTTTGATCGGATTTGGTAATTTCCGTCGGACGGAAAACCGTTTTCGCCATAACATTACTCCTACACTACAAGTTCATCTTCTCCGGAGCGGGCAATAACAATTTCGCCGCTGTCTTCAAGGCGCCGGATTGTGGATACGATTTTTTGCTGTGCTTCTTCAACGTCTTTTAAGCGTACCGGTCCCATAAATTCCATATCTTCTTTCAGCATACTTGCGGCGCGCTTGGACATATTGCGGAAAATCTTATCCTGTACTTCAGTATCGACAGCTTTAAGCGCTTTCGCCAGTTCCTGCGTATCGACTTCACGCATAACTTTTTGAATGGCGCGGTCGTCCAGCATAACGATATCTTCGAAAACGAACATACGCTTTTTAATTTCTTCGGCCAAATCGGGATCGTCTTCTTCTAAAGATTCGATGATGGACTTTTCCGAAGAACGGTCAACCAAGTTTAAGATTTCGACGATACTTTCGACACCGCCTGCAGCCGTATAGTCTTCACTCGACAGGGTGGACAGCTTTTTTTCCAAAACACGTTCGACTTCACGCAAAACATCGGGCGACGTACGGTCCATCGTCGCAATACGGCGCGCAACATCGCTTTGAATTTCATCGGGCAGATTTTGTAAAATAATCGAAGCTTTATTCGGTTCCAAATAAGCCAAAATAAGGGCGATTGTTTGAGGATGTTCCTGCTGAATAAAGTTCAAAAGGTGCGCCGGATCGGTACGGCGGATAAAGTCAAAGGGACGCACTTGCAAAGAACTTGTCAACCGGTTAATAATATCGATGGCTTTTTGACTTCCCAAAGATTTTTCCAAAAGCTCGCGTGCAAAGTCGATACCGCCGGAAGTAATAAAGTTTTGCGCTTTAATCAAATCCTGGAATTCGCGCAAAACGGCGTCTTTTAATTCGGCGTCTACGGTATCGAAACGGGCAATTTCGAAGGTAAGGGTTTCAACCTCGTCTTCGCGCAAATGTTTAAAAATTTCGGCCGATATATCGGCTCCCAATGCAACCATAAAAATAGCGGCTTTTTGACGGCCGTTGAGATTTTTATAATCTTTTCCTTTTTTAGCTCCGCCGCTTACAGTCGAAACGGGTTTTGATTGGGGTCCCGCCATCTTATTCCTCCATAAGCCATGTACGTATAAGCATCGCCACATCTTCCGGATGCTCACGCGCTATGGACATAACGCTTTCCTGAAGTTCCGCGCGTTCGCGTTCTTCAACGGACATAGTAACTTCCATTCCCGCCTGCTCGGCTTCCCACAGCGTTTTTTCACGCTCAAGCTGGTGTTTGCGCAGCAATTCTTCTTCGCGAAGCCGCCGTCTTCGTTCCATTTCGCGCGAAATAATGCGGAATAAAATAAAGGCGATTAACACCGCTATGACGCCGATAACCGATAAAAGAACGGTACGCCGCGTTTGTTCGGCGCGCATATAGGCAAGGTCTTCGGCGGCAAACTGAGCGCTCCGGTCAACGGCAATATTCGTAACGGTAACCGAATCGCCGCGGTCGCGGTTATACCCTATAGCATCCTGCACCAAAAGTTTTGCCTTTTCCAAATCTTCGGCGGGTACGGGAATGTATTCGCGCTCGATGCTTCCGGCAGGCGTTATCAGCAATTTACCCGTTTCCGGATCCGTTTTACGCTTCCACAAACCGTCTATGTTTACCGAAACGGTTACGCGGTCGATAGCCGGACTTTTTGTTTCCTGCGTTTGCCGAGTGTTTATAACTTGATTGCGCGTTTCGGAACGCTGCTGATCGATACCGTATAAATTGGACATATCGGAATATACGGGAGGATTTTGTCCTTCCGGGCCGGCAGGACCTTCGGGGTTATAGCCGGTACCCCGCCATGTTCTGTCTATAACTTGGGAGGAAATCGTTACGGATTCCAAAAGCTCCGAATCGTCGTAAGGCGTGTCTTTGTTGTCGGGGCGCATCGTAAAGGGAAAATATTCGGTTGAATTGATCTCTTTTTTCGACATATCCATATCGATTTTTATATTCAAGTTGCGCACGCGGTCCTTATCGAAATTCTTTTGGAGGGTTTCAAGAATCTTTTTACTGTATGCGCCTTCAAGGTTTGCAATAAGAATTTGCTCTTTTGCGATAATATCGACACGTTCCATTTCCGCCATGCCGTCAAAATCGTTTAAAACATCGCCGGCCGAATCGACAATAGTAATGTTTTCGGGTTTTAAGCCCGAAACGGCCATCATAAGCAATTTTTGAACGCCTTCAACCTTTTTTTTCTTCGAAGCAAAATCGCTTCCCGGCTTTATCGTCAAAATAACACTAGCGGTTATCGGCTTTTGATCCGCAGTAAACAAAGCTTTTTCCGGCATACCGAGTACCACTTCCGCACGGTCTATTTCGTCCAAAGATTCGATATGCTGGGTTACTTGAGCCGTAATGGAACGCTGTAAATTGACGCTTTCCCGTAAATCGGTTACCGTCCAACGCTCCACATCGAAAAGATTCCACGGATCGACATTGCCCGGCACCAAATCTTCACGCACGAGGATTGCACGCATTCTGCGGGCGGTCGCTTCGTCGTTAACCGAAATCATACCCGCATCGGTTACATGGGTTTGAATATTCTCCTGTGCAAGCCGGTACACGATTTTGTCGCGTATCGTTTGATCGGTAACCGGAACGCTGAACAGGGGAACGGTTGTCGGACGTGAAGAAAAAACGGAAACAAAAATGAGGGCGACGATAAGCGCCGCCAAAATTCCGATAAGAATAAGTTTTTGAATTAAGGTCCATTTTGACCATAACTCTTTAATTTGAAGAAAAAGCTTTTTGAGCCATTCGTTCATGCACCCTCCCGTCGAAAGCGAAAGCCGCTTCCGTGAACGAACTTACTTCTGTAATTTATAATGTCTTATTATAGCACAGTTTACGGAATTTGTCTACCTGTTGGAAGTAATTTCGTTCCATGCCTGCGTAAGACGGCTTATAACATTTTGCGCGATGGAAAGCGACAGATTCGCTTTAGCCATTGCAATCGTTACATCGTGCGGGTCTACGGAATCGGGATCCGTTACCAGCTGCTGTTCCATATCGGTAACATCAATTTGCTTTTGATTTACATATTGCACCGCATCCAGTAAGTAACGGTCGAATGCGGTACGGTTTGCTTTACCCGGATTTGATTCAAAAGCCGAAACCGTACTTTTCCCCGCTAAAAAAACCATCGGGCCGCTTCCTATATGTGCGGCATCCGAACGTATTAACTTCAACGCATCAATCATGAATCCCCTCCTTCTTTATTGTACCGCGATTATTGACCTATGACAAGGGCTTGCTGAAACATTTCTTTTGCTCCCTGAATAACCGTTGTATTCGCTTCATATGCACGCGACGCGGAAATCAAATCCACCATTTCGTTTACAATGTTTACGTTCGGAAGTTCGACATAGCCGGCGTTCGGACCGGATTGAATGGCATCCGGATGTGTCGGATCGTAAAGCAAGGTTCCCGCAGAGGTATCTTTTTCGACTCTCATAACGCGCACCCCCTCGCCTATTCCCTTATCCAAACTTTCAGGCACAAAGGGACTGCGGAACGTCGGTTTTTTTTGAGCCGACGCTAAAATAACGCGCGAACGTTTAAAAGGACCGCCGTCCTGCGTGCGGGTTGTCGATACGTTTGCAATATTATCGGATATAACGTCGGATCTGAAACGCTGTGCGCTTAAACCCGTTGCCGCAATATTTATACTTGAAAAAAGTCCCATATCCTACCTCTTTACTTTAAGCCGATTTTTCGGCTGCTTTAAGCCGGCTTTGCACCTACTTTAAAATAACCTTTGCCTGTGAAAAATGAAAACCCGTCAGCTGACTTAATAATTGATACGTCATTTGGGTTTTCAAAACATTCATAGCTTCCTGTTCCGGATCGACATTGCTGCCGTTCGGCTGTACCGTACTCCAATAATCGGTTACACGTCTTGGCTCAACGGTGCGATAATCGATAAAGGTGTCGTTGCTTATATGACGCGGATCGCTTGTAATAAGCCGTGCATGATCTTGAGCCGTTTTTTCCGATTCGAAAGCCCGTTTAAGCTGACTTTCAAAATTAACTTCGGTACGCTTATAATTCGGCGTTTCGGCATTTGTCAAGTTATGCGCCGTAATCTGATAGCGCAGTGCATTCACATCAAGTGCGCGATGAAGAATATCCAAAGTCCGTGTAAGACCGTTCATTATAAGCCTCCCTGTCCGGTTACCCGTACTTTAATTTTCGGAATTCGCATAATTAAAGTTTAGAAAAAACGATTTTTAAAATCGCGTGATATATATTATACTTTCCGCCTCTTCACAATTTTGCGTTTTTACTGTATACTACAAAGAAACTTTATTATAGGGAGCCTATTTTGGTAAGACAAAAAATACCGGCAACGCCTTCAATCCGCCGCCTGCCTTCTTATTTACATATCATAAAAAACGTGCAAAGCGAAGGATATGAGTTTATTTCGGGTACCGTTATTGCCCAAGAACTGGATTTGGAACCCATACAGGTACGAAAAGATTTAGCCATTACCGGTATTGTCGGAAAACCGAAAAAAGGCTATCCGGTTGCGGCTTTGATAGCGGCCATCGAGCATTTTTTAGGCTGGGATAAACAAAAAAACGCCATTATTATCGGTGCCGGAAATTTGGCAACCGCCCTTACCGGATATCAGGAATTCCAGTTTCACGGCTTGAACTTTGTCGCGGCTTTCGACACCGATGTGCGCAAAATAGGAAGCAGCATTCACGGCGTTCCCGTTTTTTCACTTGAAACGCTTAAAGAACAAGTCAACAACCTAAAAGCTACCATAGCCATTATCACGGTTCCTTCAGCCTATGCACAGGAAACCGCCGACAGGGTAACCCAAACCAGCATAAAGGCAATTTGGAATTTTACAAACGTAAAGCTCAAATTGCCGCGCGGAGTCGTTTGCCAGCGCGAAGATTTAACGTCCGGCTATGCGATGCTCAGCCTTATGCTCAACAATACAAAGCCGCACCGCATAAAAAAATAGATATGGACTCAAAAACGGCCGCCCAAACCCTTATGTTTGCAAACCGGCTTTGTAAACGCGAGCGCCATTTGAAAAAATGGGCGCGCCGAACGGCAGTCTATGCATACCGCTTATACGATCGCGATATTCCCGAAATTCCGCTTTGCCTCGACCGCTATGAAGACATAAACGGTACCGTTTATCTTGTGCTGTATTTATACGAGCGCCCCTACGAAAAAGATAAAACGGAAGAAACCTTATGGCTTGAAGCGATGCAAAAAACGGCTTTGAAAACCTTAAACGTTTTACCGGAACATATATTCGTAAAACGCCGCCGGAGGCAAAAAAACAGACAAACCGAAGCGGCACAATATGCAAAACAAGCGGAAAATGATGTGTGTATCCGTATACGGGAAGGCGGTCTTTTGTTTTCGGTTAACCTTTGTTCATATGTCGATACGGGTTTGTTTTTCGATCACCGAATTTTACGCGATACGGTGCGTACCGAAGCAAAGAATAAAAGTGTTTTAAACCTTTTTTGTTATACCGGCAGTTTTAGCGTATACGCGGCCGCAGGCGGAGCATCGCGCGTCGATTCCGTGGATTTATCCGTCCCCTATTTGGAGCGCGCACGGCACAACCTTGCACTTAACGGATTTACCGATACAACTCGTTTTAAACTTATTCAAAGCGATGTATTCGGTTTTTTGCGGCGCAGTGCGCAAGTATGGGATATCATCGTCCTCGATCCGCCGACTTTTTCTAATTCAAAAAAAACCGATACCGTCCTCGACATAAACCGCGATTGGCCTCTTTTAGTTTCCCTGTGCCTAAGCCGCTTAAACAAAGGCGGTATACTTTATTTTTCGACAAACAGCCGCAGTCTTACCTTTGACGAAAACGCTTTACGCAGCCTGCACCCGCATCCTTTCAGCGTCAGCGACATAAGCGAAAAAACAATCCCCGAAGACTTCCGAAACAAGCGTATCCACCGCTGTTGGAAAATCCACCGAAACTGATTTAAAAGCAAACCTTTTTGTAATCTGTTGCAACGGCAGATAAAATTCATTATAATAAAGCATATTATTTTTTGAGAGGAAAACAATGATTAGAGGCGGCGATATCGCCAAAGGGACGGTTTTGCTTATTAAAAACGCACCCTTTTTAGTAGTTGAACGCGAATTTGTAAATCCGGGAAAGGGAACGGCTTTTGCCCGAGTTAAAATGAAAAACTTAAAAGACGGTTCGGTTTTAACGCAAACCATTAAAACCCCCGACCTTGTCGAAGACGCAACAGTGGAAACCGTAGACGGACAATACCAATATTCGGACGGCGACAACCACATCTTTATGAATACCGTCAGCTTCGACAGTATTAATGTTCCCGAAGATTTAAACGAAAATTTAAAGTATTATCTTAAAGAAGGCGAAGTGTATCCCATTTTGCTTTGGGACGACGAACCCATCGACGTTAAAATTCCGCAAAAAATGGTGTTTACCGTTGCCGAAAGCGAAAATTACGTTAAAGGAGATACCGTATCGGGTGCAACCAAGCCTGTCGTTACCGAAACGGGTTTAACCGTGCGCGTCCCCTTATTTATAAAACAGGACGAAAAAATCCTTGTTAATACGGAAACAAACGATTATGTGGAGCGTGTAAATAAATAAACGGTTAAAAAAAGGCTAAAAACTCCAGTTTTTAGCCTTTTTTATTATAAAATTGTAGTGAAACTGCAAATCTTGTGGTATAATGAATAATACGGATGGGCGATACTGGGATCGAACCAGTGACCCCTACCATGTCAAGGTAGTACTCTAACCAGCTGAGCTAATCGCCCGTACATACCGCTAAAGATATCATATAGCAGTATTTTGGTCAAGCGCTTAATTTCGCGGGCTAAAGTATTGGAAGAGCCGCAGGTTTTGTATTTTCTTTTATTGTGTAAAAAAAACGGATTAAAAGGACTCTTACGCTATGCGCTTTCCTATGAAAACTGTACATGTAAAACCGTATGGAATTTAAGCGCCTTATTTAAAGAAATCCGCTGCAAAGTTCCCGACTGCATTATTTTGGACAGAGATTTTTTTATTTTTGCCGATAAAAACACCCAAATAGAACCTTATATCCGTGCAAGTATTTTTTTCGACAAATTCGATTTTATGATATTTTTATATGATGCACAAAATATACACAAACTGAGTATTCCCGTTTTTCAAAACAAACAGTGCAGCTGCGAAACAAAAAAAAAGATAGAAACAATACTTAAAAATGCGGCAAATAAAATAGAGCTTTTAAAAAACCCGCCGGAAGAATTCAGACCTGCGGAAAAAAAACTGTACAGCCTTTTAAAACGCAAGGCGGAACAAGCCCTGTCTTTGGAAGAAATGAGTTTTGCACTCTGGGGTATACATACGGATGCACATACAAAAACATTGTACACGTATATACACAGAATAAACTGTATTTTGCAACAAGCGGCTCACAGACCCGAATCGCTTATAAAAGTAAAAAAGGGCTATTATAAACTCACGTTTGAAAGTTTATAATAGCCCGCTTACCTCGTTTATTTTAACGAAGCGCCGATTCGTTCCAAAACCTTTTTACGATCCAAAGGCTTTACGATATAGTTTTTTGCTCCCAAAAGAAGGGATTTTTTTACCAATTCTTCTTTTCCGAGCGCGCTTATCATAACGACACGGGCATTTTTATCAAAAGCCATTATTTGTTCCAAAGCCGTAATTCCGTCCATTTTGGGCATTGTAATATCCATTGTTACGATATCGACATTCGGACATAATTCTTTATACTTTTCAACACCCTCTTGACCGTCGCCGGCGGTTGCAACAACTTCATACCCTTCGCTGGTTAAAATTTGTCCCAACTGTTTTGCAACAAACATTGAATCGTCAACGACCAAAACACGAACCTTCGATCCGTCTTCTTTTACCCCCTCAGGCGGCCTCTCATTTATCGACGGAAAATCTTGTTTTGTTTTCATACTTTTTTTCTCCTCTAGTTCCCTTAGGCTTTTTCACGAATAGCAACATTGACTTCTATTTTGCCCTGCTGGGTAATCATAGGAACAATTAATGCTTCGACTTCGTTGTTTGCGATTTCCATTTTTTCACCGGTAAAAAGAGCTGGAGGGGTTAAATCGAATTTAAAACCCAAATCATGCAATTTTGTAACGGCTTGAGCGGTTATCAAATTGGCTAACTCGGTAATAGTCGCCTTTGCCAATTCGTCAAAAGCCGTTAATTCTTCCATATTCATACGGGAAGCTATTTTCATAGCCGTCTCCATCGTCATATCAAAAAGAACACGGCCTTCGACATCACCGGCAAGACCGACAAGGGCAACCACACCCATTACCGGCATTGATGTTGACTTAAGATATAAATCACCACGTTTGACTTCACCGTTTAATACTTCCGTTAAAACACTGAATGCGGTTTCAACAAAAGGATTGATGTACTCTACACGCAATTTGTCCTCCTAAAAAACTATTGCTTAGTATATGTTATGACGGTATCTTTCATAACTTCGAACCAATTATTTCGATCGGCAAGAACTTCATTATCGCCGACAACAACAAAACCGTTACCGCGAATCTTTTCATAAAAATCTTCAAGTACGGTGCTTTTGTTTGCTTCGGGTACAAAGGATAAAAAATCTCTTGCAAATATAAGATCTACTTGCGAAACGGGATTTGAATGTGTACAATCATGATATTCAAACAAAATAGTATCTTTTATATCCGGTGCAAAGGTCCACTCTCCGGATACCGTTTGCGAAAGATATTCATCATACCAGCTAAAAGCGGGACTTTTTTGCACCAACATAAGCGGAGCATTGGAAACCGCAAGTAAATCCGTATCCTGTGCATATATACGGATTTTCGCATCCGGATACCGTTTTTTCAAAAGACAGGCAAGCGAATACGCTTCATAGCCCGCACCGCAGCCGGGATTCCATACATAAATCTGTTTTGCATGATTTTCGGGCAGCACCGCATAAATCGCTTCGGCATACTCGTTTGTCCATAAGCTGCCCGTACAGCGCGAATAAAAGGGGCTTAAAAAAGCGTCGGCATCATCCGCATTTAAAATCTGAACATTCGCCGCCGTACGCTCGTTTTTCCATTCGGCATAGCGTTTATGCACCCAGTGTTCGTTTATATCGGACAAGTAGAACTTTTTAAACGATGCAAGTTCTTGAGCAACAAATGAAAATTCGGGATCTTCTTTCGGCTTTTGCGCTTCGGCTTTTGCGGAGGCGGAAGAAGAAGGCGCAGACGAAACAGAAGCCGCCGAAGAAGCGGCGGAAGCGGAAGCCGCCTTGTCTTGGGAAGTGTCTTTTATCCTGTCTTTTTCCGCTGCGGAAAAAACATCGGCCATAGTCGGAGCTTTTTCCGTTTTTGATGCGGGCGGTTCAAAAGCCGCTTGGGGCGGGAGCTGCTGCATTGTTTGCTGCATACCCGAAACGGAAATATCCTGCGGCTCGTATCTTTCAACCCCCTTAATACCGAAAATGCGGTCAATATCAAGCAAAATATATAAACGATCCGCATTTTCAACGACACCGTAAATATATTTTATATTGATATCGCCGAACAGAGGGTGCGGCGGCTGTATCGTACTGCTTTGAATTCCCACAACACGATCTATGCGGTCTACGACAATTCCGTATTTTTGCTCACCGAAACTGACAATGATAATGCTTTCCTGATCTTCGGCGGAACGCTCCGGAACCGGAATATTAAAAAATAAGCGCAGATCAATAATCGGAATTATTTCACCGCGCAAATTATATACGCCGATAACAAAGGGGGCGCTGTTCGGAACATAGGTAAAGCGGCCCGCCTTCGCTATTTCCTTAATTTTAAGAATATCAATGGCATATTCCTTTCCCGCAAGTGAAAACGTTACCATTTTAAAATCTATGTTTACGATTTGTTCTTTTTTATCGATGCCTGCTTCTTCAGCGACTTGCATATCCAGTACACTTTCCAGTACTTTTTCCATGTATAACCCCTTTCGAGTATCTGTAAACCTATGAAGTAATTACAGCCTGTCCGCCTGTACCGTTTTTTTTTCGCGCGCGCTTAATTCCTGTTTGACGCCCAATTCCAACAGCTGTCCGACATCTATAATAAGCGAAACGGAACCGTCGCCTAAAATAGACGCGCCTGCAATACCCGGAGAACTGGCAAACTGATCTTTAAGCGGTTTTATAACTATATCTTCTTCTCCGATCAGTGAGTCAACCATAATACCTAATTTTTTATCGGCAGTTCCTACAATAACAATAAATGCCATATCGGCTTCTTGCGTATTCCGTATACCGAACAGTCTTCCGAGCCGCAAAACGCTGATAACTTCATTGCGTACGCTTAATACTTCGTAATTATCGATACGGTTTATTTCCGACGTTTTAATACGCTGGCTTTCAATAACCGATGCAATCGGGATTGAGTATACTTCATTGCCGACTCTGACTAAAAGACCTTGAATAATGGCAAGAGTAAGGGGTAATTTAATACTGAACATCGTACCTTTACCGTGTTCGGAAGTAACGATAACCGTACCGTTAAGTTTTTCGATTTGCGTTTTAACGACATCAAGGCCTACGCCGCGGCCGGAAACGCTGCTGATGGTTTTTGAAGTCGAAAATCCGGCATCAAATATAAATTGAAACGCTTCCTGGTCGGTAATGATTTTATCCGGGTGAATTAAACCGCGCTCAACCGCCTTTGTTCTGACGGCATTGACATCGATACCCTTTCCGTCGTCTTCGATTTCGATAACTATCATATTGCCTTCATTGCGGGCACGCAAATGTACGGTTCCGGTTTCGTTTTTTCCGGCCGCGGCACGAACGTCGGGGGCTTCTATACCGTGATCCAAAGAGTTACGCACACAGTGCATAATCGGATCCAAAAGATCTTCAACAACCGATTTATCCAATTCGGTATCTTCACCTTCAATAATCAAATCTATTTTTTTATCCAAATCGCGGGAAAGGTCGCGCACAACGCGCGGAAAGCGCGAAAAAATCTGACTGATGGGAACCATGCGGATTTTCATTACGCCTTCCTGCAATTCTCCCGCTATGCGGCCCAAATTTTGCGTATACGAACGGAATTTGCCGGCAAAACCTTTGAATTTGGAATCGAAGGTATCGAACATGGTATATAAAGAACCGAAGTCTTGGGTAAGCATAGCCTTAATGTCCTTTATATTTTTACCGTTTTGAATGTTTTCAAGATAATTGGGAATTTGATCGAATAAGGTACGCACTTGATCTTTATAAGAAGCTTCGATTCCCTGTAATTCGCTTTGCAATTCGTTTACTTGAATGGCCGTTTGATTAAAAGCGGCTTTTGCAATAACGGTTTCACTGACAAGATTTAAAAGATAATCGATGCGCTTTGAATCGACGCGGAGTACGCTTCCCGAAGACGAGGCATGGGAAGATGCGCCGGCCGCCGCCTTTTTTGCAGCAGCGGAAGCGGCTGCAGGCTTCGACTCGTCGGAGGAACTTTCCGCTGAACTTTCTTTGCCGGCGCTTTTGGGCGCGCTTACAGCAGTTTTTATTTCTGCCGCAGGTGCGGCGACGGCAACAGGTTCGGATGCGGCGTTTTGTTCAGTTTCGCCCGATTCGCTTTGAGCGGGTGCCTCCTCTTTTTGAGGCAGGGATGCGGGCTTTGAAGGCGCAGATGCATTATCCAAATTTTGTGCATCGACGGCAAGCACGACATCGTCCAAAAATGCGGCATCTTCTATATCGTCGCCGGTTAATGCGGATGAAATATAGTATACGACTTGCGGATGAAAGGTATCTTCATATAAGTCTTCGAAGTCGGGAATGGTTTTTAAAACACTCCCCTTTTCTTTTAGAGCGGCAAACACTTGAATACCGCCGACCGAATTCATGGGGTTTGCTTCATCGAATACGACGGTCACTCCCCACAACTTTTCTCCGGAAGCGCAAATTTGCTTTAATTCAAGCAAATCGTATTCCGACAAATAGGAGGCGGGCGACGGAAGTTCGTCGGGAATTCCGCCGGAAGCGGCAGACTCCCCGGCGGCGGGAGAAGATGAGGCTGTGGGCATAAATTGAGCCGCTGCAGCTTTTGCGGCGGCCTTTGCCGCAGTTTTTGAAGATGCCTTATCTTTTTTGGAGCCGGCCGACTGAGCAAAAGAATGAAGTTTACTTTTAAGGGGCTCCACATCTTCTTCATATATCGAGCCGTTTGCACGGGCTTCAAGCATAGCCTTGATAACGTCAATCGATGATAAAAGAACATCTACAACCTCTTCGGTAACCGGAATGGTGTCGGATCGCAATTCGTCAAGTACGTCTTCCACCGCATGGGTAAATGTAGATAATTCGGTCATTTCAACAGTAGCTGAACCGCCTTTTAAGGTATGAGCGGCACGGAAAATCTCATCGATAGCTTCATGATTCGTAGGATCATTTTCAATAACAAGAATATTGCTTTCCAGATTTTCAACTTGCTGTTCGGCTTCACTGAAGAAATCCTTCAGCAATTCCTCGTTATTAATATCAAGGTAATCACTCATACTAATATATTCTAGTCATATATGCAGATAAGTCAAGGGGAAAAATCTTTGATTGCCGTTTTTTTTTTCAGTGTCATTTTGCCCCTTAAGTTTGGCTGTCTTTTTGCCGATATATGTACGGGATACTATTATTCGGAGAATTTCTATGACCATATTAAAATCCGCAAAACATATTGCTTGTTTTATCCTTTTTGCGGCAATCGCCGTATCGGGATTTTCGGCAGATTTTTTTTCCAATACCGCAAGCGGCGGTGCCGTCGATATCTTGTCCGCATCGAATATACAAAATACGGAAATGCATTTTCGCGGATTCTATAATACGCAAATTCAAATAGGCGAACGTTTTTTAGCCAATACCGGTATTTCCGTAAAAACCAAAAATATGTTCGGAACTCCCAATTTAAAAGATATTCCGTCGTTGTTTAATGTAGATGAAATTTCCGTAATGTATCGTTTTAGAATAGAAAAAAATACGGCACAGTTTTCCCTTTTCGGAGGGGAATACGAACCGGGAGGGAGCGACATTTTTGCCCGGCGGTATATGGGAGCCGCTCCTTTTAACTCGTATCTTTTGCAAAAAGAAATCGGCTTTGAATCGCCGGCAATGGTACCGATAAAAGGTATCGGCGGTGCCGTTACGATAAAATACGGAATTCCGATTGCACATGCGTTTTACGCATATTATAGCCAAAAAACGTCTTTGCCCTGTTTTAATATGGATGTCCGTATAGCCGGTATTTCCAATGCATTGGCAGTCGATTTTATTTTCGGTACGAGCTTACCGATAGAACGAAAAGACTCAAACGGCAACAACGTTATGCTTATAATACGGCGGGCGGATTTTCATGCAGGCCTAAGTCTTTTACTCGGCGACAATCCTTTTGTAAATGTGTTTTTGCAAAGCGGTGTTGCCCGCATACAAACAAAACCGGCGCCGACGGAAAGCATCGTTTCTCTTTCAGACTTATACGTTTTTTTTGAACCGCGTTTTGCCGTAAAAAAAGTTTTATTTTCACTGAGTATGTTTCATCTGCCGCAGGCCGTATATGAAAATATTCCGTATATAGATTACCCGCTGGGCGCTTCGTTTATGATAAAATCGATTCCGCTGTATTTTAAATCAACGCAGGGAGTTTTCGGCGGTATAGTATGCGCTTCTACGGTAAATCCGCTGACCGATACCTTCAGTATGCAAAAATTATCGGTTCAATTTGTTCCCTTTGCCGAATTTAACACAGCACACGGCTCAATTAAAATACGGCTGCCTTTAAAACCTTTGGAATATCGGAATTTGGCAAAGGCCGTTTCGCTTTCGGCAGCGTATACGGTACGCTTTTAAATAAAGCGCATCCGAAAATCGCAAACGCAAAAAAACAACAAGGCTGCAAATCCGCAAATCCGAAGGTTTTTTTTCGGCAAAGGGGGTTACAAAGGGCTTATAAGGCAAACGAGGACAAGCGCGTGCACGCTTCTTGTATATTGCTGCGCGAACCGAAGGCGCTAAAGCGTATAAAACTTTCACCTGAAGGCCCGAAGCCGGATCCGGGAGTTGTAAGCGTTCGGCACTGCTTAAGGATTTCATCGAACACATGCCAGCTTTTTTTACCGGGAAACTGTGCCCACACATAGGGAGCATTGTCCGCTCCGTAAATGCGTACCCCCATGGAATTAAAATTACCGCCTTGTAGGCAGGCTTTTATAAGGCGTGCATTTTCAAGATAAAAATCCGTTAACGAACGCATTTCTTTTAACCCCGTTTCGTCGAGGGCGGCAAGACCGCCTCTTTGAGCTATATTCGAAGCGCCGTTAAAGACGGTGGTCATAATGCGGTTCCAGTCGTTTATTACGGGCGTTCCGTCTTCATACACAAGAGTTTTGGGAACTACCGACCATCCGAGCCGTACTCCCGTAAAACCGGCAGGTTTTGAAAACGAATTGATTTCAATCGCACAACGGCGCGCACCTTCAACTTCATAAATGCTTTTCGGCAAAGAATCGTCGCGTATAAAAGCGGAATAGGCGGCATCGAAGATAATAACACAGCCCTTTTGCAGGGCACAATCGACAAGTTTTTTAAGCTGTTCTTTTGTTGCAACCGCCCCCGTAGGATTGTTCGGCGAACAAAAATAGATAAGCGAATTTTCGGGGACAACCGACAAATCGGGGAAAAAGCCGTTTTCAGCCGTACAGGGCATGTACACGATTCCCGCATATCCCGTATGCGCCCCGGTTGAAGTTTCGCTGCAAGATTTTGCACAGGGTTCGGCTTTTGCAGACACAGACGAAGCGGCTCCGATGATAACCGAGCCGTCCACATACACCGGATAAGCCGGGTCCTGCACCGCGACGCCGACATCCGCACCGAATAAAAGCTGAATACGTCCTATATCGCACTTCGCTCCGTCGGAAATAAAAATTTCGGACTCATCGGCCGTTCCCGCATATAAGGTTTCGGCAATTTTCGAACGCAGCGCTTTTAATCCCTGTTCGTCGCCGTACCCCGAATAGCCTTCCCGTGTCGATAAAAAACGGGAGTAATCGGCCATTGCGCTGCTGATATGGGGGGTAAGCGGCTCGGTTGTGTTTCCGATTCCCAAACTGATAATTTTTGCCTCAGGATGGGAAACTTCAAATGCTTTGCGGCGCGAAGCGATTTCGGGAAACAAATATCCGGCTTTTAAAGCCTGAAAGGCGGGGTTACGTTTAATCATCATCTATCTCCAATAAGGTATCGTCTATCGCTTTTCCCGCAGGAACCATGGGTAAAACAAGCTCATCTATATCGATATAGCTGTCTATTAAAACAGGTTCTCTGTTTTCGGCGTATACTGCACATTCGAGGGCTTTTTCAAACGCATCCGTAAATTCCGCTTCGTTACGGGCGCGGAATGCTTTAACGGAATATGCTTCGGCAAGTTTTACAAAGTCGGGGCCTCTGTCGAGTGTAGTATGAGAATAGCGTTTATCGTAAAACAGTTTTTGCCATTGGCGCACCATGCCCAAGGTACCGTTATTTACAATAATAATAATAATCGGCAGTTTATAGTGTTCGACGGTTGCAAGTTCGTTGCAATTCATTCTAAACGACCCGTCGCCGGCTATATGCACGATAACCTTGTCGGGATTTCCCAATTGTGCGCCGATAGCGGCACCGGTTCCGTATCCCATAGTACCCAATCCGCCGGAGGTTAAAAAAGAGCGGGGAACGGAAAAGGGATAAAAAAGAGACGCCCACATTTGGTGCTGGCCTACTTCGGTACTGATAATCGCCCTATCCCCTACTTTGGCGTAAATATGCTCAAAAACGAATTTGGGATGCAGTTTTGTCTTTTTTGCATACATGGACGGAAGGTGATTTTTCCACTGCGCAATTTTGGCGTTCCACTCCGATGATGATTTTACCGTTATAAGGGGAATAAGGCGGCTTAAAATATCTTTTAGATTTCCCACCAAGGCACAGGCGGCCGGAACGTTTTTGTTGATTTCGGCCGAGTCGATATCAATATGCAAAACAGCGCTTTTGGGAGCAAAGCTTGCCGCATTGGAAATAACTCTGTCGGAAAAACGCATACCCAAAGCTATAATAAGGTCGGAATTGCTTATTGCCGTATTTGAAGCTTTTGTACCGTGCATTCCGACCATTCCCGTACATAAAGGATGTGCGGCCGGAAAAGCGGTTTGTCCCATAAGGGTTTGGCATACCGGAATCGATGCTTTTTCCGCCAAAATTTGCAGTTCGTCCCAAGCGCGGGCACAAAGTACGCCGCCGCCGGCACAGATAACCGGGCGTTCGGCTTGATTTATTAAAGCGGCGGCCCTTTGTATTTCTTTTTCACTTACGGGTTCGGGGTTTGCCGCACGCGCCAAAGCACCGAGTTTATGAATGCAAACCGAAAGTTCGGTAATACCGTTTTTTTTCACCGGTTCGTATTCGGCAAGGGCGGCGGTTACGTCTTTGGGTATGTCGATAAGTACGGGGCCGGGTCTGCCTGCAGAAGCGATAATAAAGGCTTCACGTATAGCCGCGGCAAGCTGTTCTACAGTCCGCACGATATAGCTGTGCTTTGTTATCGGCATCGTAATACCGGTTATGTCGATTTCCTGAAAACTGTCTTTACCCAGCAAATGCGTTGCAACGTTGCAAGTAATAGCAACTAAGGGAACGGAATCCATATAGGCGGTAGCTATACCGGTAACCAAATTTGCAGCTCCCGGACCGCTGGTTGCAAGCACAACACCGGTTTTTCCCGTGGAACGGCTGTAACCGTCGGCGGCGTGGGCGGCTCCCTGTTCGTGGGCGGTTAATATATGGCGGATACGGTGCCGGTTTTTATACAGTTCATCATAAATATGCAGGATGGCTCCGCCCGGATAGCCGAATACGGTATCAACTCCCTGTTCAACCAAACATTCTATAACTATTTGTGCTCCGGTTAACTTCATTGCAATACGGCTCCTTCATCGGCCCCCGATACCAATTTTGCATAGCGCATAAGGCAGCCGCTTACATGGGATTCGGGTATCTTATATTCGGCTTTACGCCGTTCAAGTTCTTCATCGCTTACTTCAAGGCGTATGGAATAATCGGGTATGCTGTAAGAAATCACATCGCCGTCGCGCACCAAGCCTATGGGACCTCCGGCCGCAGCTTCCGGACAGCAGTGTCCGAATGAAGCGCCGCGGGTCGCTCCGGAAAAACGCCCGTCCGTAATAAGGGCGACGTCTTTGTCCAAGCCCTGACCTGCAAGGGCGGCGGTTACGGCAAGCATTTCGCGCATACCCGGCCCTCCCTTCGGGCCCTCATAGCGGATAACAACCACATCGCCCTTTTCGATTTTTCGCTGTTCGACCGCCTTATAGCAGTCTTCTTCCGAATCGAATACCTTTGCCTTTCCCGAATACTTCATCAATTCGGGGGCGCAGGCCGAACGCTTTACAACGGTTCCCCTGGGTGCCAAATTGCCGAATAAAACGGCAATACCGCCTTCGCTCGAAAAGGGATTTTCAACGGGACGGATAACTTCGGGGTTGCGGTTACGCCCATAAGCGATGTTTTCACCGACCGTTTTTCCCGTTACGGTTATCAAATCGGTTTCGATGAGATTTTTTTTATTGAGTTCGGCTAAAACGGCGGGTATGCCGCCGGCTTCTTCCAAATCGCTTATAAAGGTACTGCCTGCAGGAGCAAGACGGCAAAGGTTGGGAGTCCGCTCCGATATGGTATTTATCATCTTTAAGTCGATGCGCACACCGGCTTCGCGGGCAACGGCGGGCAAATGCAGCACGGTATTGGAGCTGCAGCCGAGAGCCATGTCGGCGGTTAAAGCGTTGTAAAAGGCTTTTTCGCTTAAAATCTTTCGTGCGCTTATATTTTTTTCGAGCATGCTCATAACCGCCATGCCGCTGTGTTTTGCAAAGGCGATACGCTTACCGCTTACCGCCGGTATCGTGCCGTTTCCCGGAAGGGCCAAACCGAGCACTTCGGTAACGCAGTTCATGCTGTTTGCGGTAAACATTCCCGAACAGGAGCCGCAGCCGGGGCAGGCATTGTGCTCCACTTCGTCCAAATCGTCTTCATTTATTTTACCCGACAAATGAGAACCTACAGCTTCAAAAATATCGGATAAGCTTAAGCCGCGGCCGGCATAGGGATTCGAGCAGTCCGGCCCGGAACAGCTTGTAATTTTTCCGGGAAGCATGGCGCCGCCTGAGCACACTACAGTCGGTAAATCGAGGCGGCCTGCGGCCATAAGCATACCGGGCACCACCTTATCGCAGTTGGGAATCAACACCAATGCATCAAATTGATGAGCCTTTGCGACACATTCTATGGAGTCGGCTATAAGTTCGCGCGTTACAAGAGAATAGCGCATTCCTTCGTGTCCCATAGCGATACCGTCGCACACTCCTATGGCCGGAAATTCTATCGGGGTGCCGCCTGCCATACGTATACCGGCTTTAACCGCTTCGGCAATTTTATCCAAATGAGTATGGCCGGGAATAATTTCGTTTTTTGCACAACATACGCCGACAAGGGGTCTGTCCAATTCTTCCTGTGTATAGCCCATTGCCCAAAATAAAGAACGGTGAGGCGAACGGTGCACGCCTTTTTTTACATTATCGCTTTTCATAAATCGCTCCGTTTTCGTATTTTAGTGATTAGAGTGCTTAGGGTCAAGCTGAAAACGGGCGAAAACTTAATTTTTACTGAATTCATTTCAGTATTTATACAGTTTTTATGATTTTCCCCTTTACCTTTACGCACATTTTCGCTAGTATAAAACATCAAGATAGGTGCTTGAGGAGGAACTCATGGAAAAAGCGAATTATTTTAACGCAATCCCCTGGCGGGAAGCTTTATTGCAGTTAGGACACTGCCGTTTTATGGAAAAATCCGAATTCGACGACGGATGTAACGTTTTGAAAAATAAAAAGATTGTCATTGTAGGCTGCGGCGCACAAGGCCTAAATCAGGGATTGAATTTACGCGACAGCGGATTAAATGTAAGCTATGCCCTCAGAAAAGAAGCAATCGACACAAAACGCGCAAGCTGGAAAAATGCAACGGACAACGGTTTTACAGTCGGCACCTTTGAAGAACTGATTCCTCAAGCCGATGTAGTGGGAAACTTAACACCGGACAAACAGCATTCATCGGTACTTGAAAAAATACTCCCCCTTATGAAAAAAGGTTCGGTTTTATGGTACAGCCACGGCTTTAATATTGTAGAAGAAGGGATGAAAATCCGTCCCGATATAACGGTTGTTATGATGGCGCCCAAGGGGCCCGGCTCGGAACTGCGCGTTGAATATAAGCGCGGTTTCGGTATTCCTACCCTTATTGCCGTGCACAAAGAAAACGATCCGGAACATAAGGGATGGGAAACGGTTAAAGCCCTTGCTTTCGGTACCGGCGGAAGCCGTGCCGGCGTTTTGGAATCTTCCTTTATAGCTGAAGTAAAATCGGATTTGATGGGCGAGCAAACTATTTTATGCGGAATGCTGCAAACCGGCAGTCTTTTATGCTTTGACAAAATGGTTGCCGGAGGCATCGATGCCGGTTATGCGGCAAAGCTTGTGCAATACGGATGGGAAACCCTTACCGAAGCGATGAAATGGGGCGGTATTACGGGAATGATGAACAGACTATCCAACCCCGCAAAACTCAAAGCCCATGCGTTGAGTAAAGAATTAAAAGCGATTATGTCGGATTTGTACAAAAAGCAAATGGACGATATTATAAGCGGTTCATTCAGTTCTATGATGATGAAGGATTGGGGCAACGGTGACGCGGATCTTTTAAAATGGCGCGAAGCAACGGGAAAAACGGCTTTTGAACAAACGCCCGCAACGAATACACCCATCCGCGAGCAAGAATACTTCGACAAAGGAGTATTGATGGCAGCTATGCTTAAAGCAGGCGTCGAATTGGCTTTTGAAACGATGACGGATGCGGGCATTAAAGCGGAAAGCGCCTATTATGAAAGCTTGCATGAAGCACCGCTTATTGCAAACCTTATAAGCCGCAAAAAGCTGTACGAAATGAATAAGGTTATTTCGGATACGGCCGAATACGGTTGTTATTTATTCGACAACAGCTGCCGTCCCCTTCTTGCCGATTTTATGTCAAAAGTAAATCTCGATGTTATCGGCAAAGGCCTTGATGCGGAAGATAACGGAGTGGACAATGCGGAGTTGACGGCCGTCAATGCCGAAATCCAAAGCCATCCGATTGAAATAGTCGGTAAAAAGCTTCGCGGCTATATGACTTCCATGAAAGCAATAAACAGAGCCGGCTGATATGTTTTATAGCCCGAATGCCGTTTTTTCAACTTTAGGTGAGGTATTCGGGCCGTTTTTTATAATTAATCTATATCCGCAACTACCTGCGCCGGCGGATTTTCCAAAAGTTCGGGATTTTTTAAGTATTTGCGCAGTTCGTGAAAAGCCGAAGCATAATAAAAACCGTCGCAAATGCGTTCGTCCGTTGTAACCGCCAAATCCAAATGACGTACTCTATGCACACTGCCGTCGCGGGCAATTTCCGTAGACTTGCGCACTGTACTGAAGGTAATAAAAACCGGTGCGTTTCCGAAATCATATAGGTGATGGAAAATAGGCTGAATACCCAAAGAGCCCATCGATGAAAAAACGACGGAACAGTGAAAGGGGCTTAAGCGGCGCAAGCGTTCCGGAAGCCAATTGTGAAAATCGAGCCATGTTAACAGCGCGACTGCTCCCTTCAGTTGAAAACGCGGCATATAGCCGAGAACGCGGGCAAGTTTATCGAAGGCGTTTTCTTTTTCTTCTTTTTTGTTTTGATATGCTTCTATTTTTTCAGTCATTTGGCTGAATATATCGGTAACCGTCGCCCTATGATCGAAAAAGAATTTCATCATGGTTTCTTCGGCTTCCAAAGTCATTGCCTTTTTTACCGCCATAACGACTTCTATGTTGTGTCGCGCATACAGTCTTAATCCGCTTAAAAAGCGGTTTATACCCGGACGCTGCGAAATGGTCCTGACATAGGCGGCTATAAGTACATGCATAATACCGAAACCTGCCAATCCCTCTTCCCGCTTTTTATGTACAAAATGCTCAACGGCCGAAAGATTTACACTGTCTTGAAAGAGGTTTTGAGAGCCTATTCTGTCGGGCATAATAAAGGGGGCAACGACCGCCATAGGTTCTATAGAACGGATACGGCGTCCTTCCGCCCTATCGCCGAAACGGCGCTTTGACGGAAGGAAGGGGGTCTTTACTTGTTTAATGTGCATATCCATAAAGCTCCCGCTTTAGAGTATCAATAGGTTTTGCAGATGGGCTCGAAGGTATCGACTTTAAGAGAAGCGCCGCCGATAAGACCGCCGTCCACATCGGGCTTTGCAAGCAAAGCCGCGGCATTTTCGGCTTTCATGGAACCGCCGTATTGAATGATAACCTTGTCGGCCGCTTCGCGCCCGTACATTTCGGCAAGGATGTTGCGTACATACACGTGAATTGCCTGTGCATCGTCGGCGGTTGCCGTTTGTCCTGTTCCGATTGCCCATACGGGTTCGTAGGCGATAGTAACTTTTGCAAGTTCGGCGGCGCTGACGCCTTCAAGTCCCTTGCGGGTTTGCTCTTCGCACACCTTTTCGGCTTTACCTGCTTGGCGCTCTTCCAAAAGCTCGCCTATGCACAAAACGACTTCCAAGCCGTGTTTTAAAGCCAGCTTGACTTTTTTATTAATCATCGCATCGTCTTCTTTATAGATGTGGCGGCGCTCCGAGTGTCCTAAAATAACGGCTTGTACGCCCAAATCTTTAAGCATAAGTACGGATACTTCTCCCGTATGTGCGCCGGATTCTTCGGTGGACATGTTTTGCGCACCGAGTAAAATATTGGACCCCTTTAATACCTGAGCAACAGCATCGAGGTTTGTAAACGAGGGGGCAACCATGTATTTGTTTTTTCCGTCTTTTAAAGCGGCGACAAGGCCCTTGGCAAGCTCAACCGCTTCGGCCTTTGTTTTGTTCATTTTCCAGTTTCCGGCAATATAGTATTTTCTCATAGTAAATCTCCTTATCCGCCCCGCAAAGCTGAAAATGCGCGGTAATGCTCCGGGCGGTAATAGTTTAAACAGCCGCATGCTGCGGCATTTATCAAAGCTTACTATAGCATTTTTTATCGATTGTGCGCAAGGGCGGGACGCAAAAAGACAAAAGATTTTATTAAAGCGTTTTATTAAAAAATCAATAAACCTATTCTGTATGCTATACCCGATAAAATCAAAGAAAAGGCAATATAATAGAAAGCTATTGCCAGCGTCCATTTTTTGGAGTGTGTTTCCTGCGCGGTTGCCGCCAAAGACATAAGACAGGGCATGTTAAAAAAGAAGGCAAAAAGAAAGGCTAAGGCTTCCGCCTTCGATATAACCGCAAGCAATTCATTACCGAGCGCAAGGGTATCTACGGCTTTTCGCACTTCAACGGCCTGCCATATACCGGAAGAATTAAACAGGGACGCCAGTACGCCGAGTGCCGATTCTTTGCCCATCGCAGAAGCGACAAAGGCCATAAACAACTGCCAGGGCAGCCCAAAAAAATGCGTAACGGGTTCTATAAACGTGCCGACTTTGTAAATAACGCTGTTCGTTACATTGCCGTCGCGCGTAAAAGAAAGTGCCCAAAAAACAACGGAAATCAATACGATAATGCTTAAAGCACGCTTTAACACATCGCCCATCTTGCTTAAAACCGATGAAAAAAGATTTTTCCAATGCGGCTTATGGTAGGGCGGCAGTTCCATTATCATACCGCTGCGGCTTTTGCCTTTGTAAAGGGATTTTTTAAAAACCGTGTACGTGATAAAAAAATGCAAAAAAGCCGTTGCAAATAAAATTAAAATAATAAAAATCGACTGTTTTCCGAAAAAAGTTCCGCTTATTAAACCTATAACGCCCCATGTTGCCGCGCAGGGCACAACCCATGACAGGGCTATGGTCATAACCCGCTGTTCCCACGAATCTATAATCCGTGTTCCCGTTACCCCGCCGATATTGCAGCCGAAACTGACTAAAAAAGGCATAACGGCTTTTCCCTGCAATCCGATTTTAGACATTGTGTCGTCAAACACGTAGGATACGCGCGCCATATAACCCACGTTTTCCAAAAAGCCGAACACAAGGCTTACGCCGAATACAAAGCTCGCCATTTGAAGCGCAAAACCGACGGCAGTCATAATCGCACCGCATACAAGCGATATCAATACATCGGACGTTCCGAGGGATGCCAATCCTGCGGCCAAAAGCTTTGCAAGCCATGTAACGGTAAGGCCGAATACGCCCATAAGGGGAAAACCGATTAGCATCGAGGCTATAAGGCCTACAATAATAATACCTATCGCCAGCGGTTTACCCCATCTTTTGCTTGTTGCAAGAATATCGAATTTACTGCGTGTAAACATATGCTCGGTTTGGCTGACATTATTTTTTATAAGCGTATCAATCCGCTCAAATTTACAGCTTCCCGTATCCAAGTTACCGTTTGTAACCTGTTTTAAAAGCTCTTTTATTTTTGCGGACATTTCATCAGGCAGGCTGCTTTGTACAAGTTCCGTTACCTTTGAGTCTTTTTCGATAAGCTTTACGCTTATCCATGTTTGTGAAAAAACTCCTATACCTTCACGCGGAATACAATTCTTTATTTTTGCGTAATAATCTCCAAGGCGGTTGATATACATATTTTCGGAAAAATCTTCGTTTAAAAAGGTTTTACCCGTAAACCCGTCCAAAAAAGCGAACAAATCCTTATAAGATGTTTTATCGGCGGCAACCAGGGGAATAACCGGAATGCCCAGTTCTTTTTCAAAGCCCGCTATATCTATTTTTTTCCCCTGCCGCTCGGCAATATCCATCATATTCATAATCAATACGGCAGGAACTCGTATACCGGCAAAGTCGGCAAGCATAAATAAACTGCGGTTAAGCTGGGATGCGTCCGCTATAAGTGCAACCAAGTCGGGTTTTCCGTTTGCAATGTATTCGCCGGTAATTATTTCTTCATCCGAATGTGCGGACAAACCGTAGCTGCCGGGTAAATCGACAAGGGTATACCGGCTTGCGCCGTGTGTAAAATATCCTTCTTTTTTTTCTACTGTTTTTCCCGGCCAGTTTCCCACATGCTGCTTTGCACCGGTTAACCCGTTAAACAAAGTCGATTTTCCGGAATTGGGCTGTCCCAGCAATGCAATAGTTATATTTTTCATATTCACATTACCTCCGCACAAACTTTTTCGGCTTCTTTTCTGTTTAAGGCAATCAGTGTATCGCGGTTATAAAAAAGGATGGGCTGCTTTTTATTGTTTTGAATTATTTTAACTTCGCTTCCGATTGTTAAGCCTATGGCGGTAATGCGGCTTTGAAAATGGCTGTCGCCGTTAATTTCCGTAATCCGGGCAAAGGTATCGCTTTTTACTTGACTGAGATTACACATATCGACTTCTCCTTATTATGCTTATTATACTCGTTGTACTTGTTATACTTGTGCGTCCGTCATGTATAACGAATCAGAATACGGCATAAATTAGTATAAACTAACTGATATCAATTCTAAACCTATGCTGTGAAAAAATCAAGTATTTTTTACTCTGTATCCAGCAATGCTTTGGCTTTTGCACGCATGGGGGCGGCTTTGTCTTCGTCGGCTATGGTGCGCACGAGGGGTTCAAGGGACGCAAAGGGATTTTTTTTGTATATATCCAAGCCCGTTCCCTTGGTTGCAACGTCGCTGCTTTTCATATAGGCTTCACATACGGATTCGAAGGCCGCATTTTCATATTTGGCGAATTCTTTTCCGAGTGCGTACCGCAGGTTCTTTTTTTTATCGTCGCCGACGGTTTTTAAAGCAAGGGCCGTCACTGCGTCGACTCCCGCTTTTACATCATACTTCAAAAGAGAGGCGGCAATTTTTGCCTTGAGAGTGTCTCCTCTTTTTTCTTCCTTTAAAATGGAAATCATGTACTCGACACCGTCCGCATCGTGAAAAGATGACAAAGCGTCGAAACAGGCATATTTTACCGCGGCTTCCGTATCGTTTTTTGCCCGGTATAAAAGAGAAGCTGCGGCGTCGGTTAATTTTTGCTCCTTGACAGCTTCGACGGCTTCCAAACGGACCTTATAATGATTGTCTTTAAGAGCCGCCGAAAGCACCGACCGGGCTTCATCGGAAGTATTTTTGGCAAAGCCCTTAACGACATATTGGCGCAAATTGGGGTCGGTACTGTCAAACAATCGTAAAAGGATTGCGCCGGCTTCTTCGGGGCGGATGTTTCCGATAGCCTCGGCCGCATACATACGCACAAAGGTGTTTTCATCTTCATTTTCCGCAGCTTCGACAAGCATATCCCAGCTTTCGTCGGCTTTTAATTTTCCCAAGGCTTTTGCAATACTTTGTTTTTGTATAATGCTTAAATCGCCGGCAAACAATTCGGTAAAAAAGACGGCATCTTCTCCCGTCCCGATAGTACCGAGGGCGCTTACGGCGCTTTCAAAAAAAGCTTCGTTTTCACTTTCGATAATCGCTTTAAGAAAGGGAGCGGCTTCGGCGATTGCAAGCTTTTCGGCGTACCGTATAAGCAGTATAACCGTCGATTTTTTTTCGTCATAGGGATCTTCCAAAATGCCGAGAGTATAGTCTTTTAAGCCTTCATATTTGAATTCGGTATAGTAGGTAATGATTTTATCTTTGAGAGCCGTACTTTTTGCCGAAGCGAATACATTGTGCAATTCGGGTAAAAATTCCGCTTCGCCTTCTTTTATAAGGGTATCGATGAGGTTTACGACTTCTCCTTCAAGTCCGTATAAGAGGGTTTCTTTTCTTTTTTCGGTTTGACTTTTTTCTTCGGCTTGTACATTTTCCGCACCCCCTGCTCCGCCGGAGCCGGCTGCAGCGCCTTTTTCGGCACTGAAAACAAAGGTGCATAAAACCAAACACACACACCAAAGGGCGGCGCGGCCGATTTTATATTTCGATTTCATTTATTTCCTCCGTAGCGCTGTAAAAAGGAGCGGCGGTAATCGTCGAAGCGGTTTTCGTTGATTGCCGTGCGGATTTCTTTTATCATTGTATGCAAAAAGGCAAGGTTATGATAGCTTCCGAGCATAGAAGCGCCCATTTCGTTTTGTTTATACAAGTGGTGTAAATATGCGCGCGAATATGTTTTACAGATTTTGCACGTACATTCGCTGTCTATCGGTGAAAAATCGGCGGCATACTGCGCTTTTTTTATCGCGATAGGGCCGTCTTTGGTAAAATACGAGCCGTTTCGTCCGTTGCGCGTAGGAAGCACGCAGTCGAACATATCGATACCCTCGCCGACGGCCGCCAATATGTATTCGGGGGTGCCGATACCCATAACGTAGCGCGGTTTTTCATGAGGTAAAAGAGAAGCGGTGTAATGTAAGAATTCTTCGTAAATTTCAGGCGGTTCTCCGACCGAAAGGCCGCCGATTGCGATTCCCGCAGGATTTAACGAGGATACAAAGTCGGCACTGCGTTTTCGTAAATCCTTATAAAAGTTTCCCTGTACAATCGGAAATAAAAAGCCCTTATAGCCGTCATTTTTTCGGCAATTCCAGCGTTCGAAAGCGCGTTTTGTCCAATCTTCGGTGATACGCAGGGCTTCCAGCGCTTTTTTTTCGCTTATGCCGTAGCCGGTGCATACGTCAAGCTGCATTTGTATATCGCTTTGAAAGCGGGATTGAATGTCTACAACATTTTCGGGCGTTAAAAAGTGTTTGGAACCGTCTATATGGCTTTGAAAGCGCACTCCCTCGGGCGTGATTTTACGGAAGGGTGCGAGAGAAAACACTTGAAAACCGCCGGAGTCGGTTAAAAAGTTTTTTTGCCACTGCGAAAACCCGTGCAAACCGCCGGCTTTTTCCAAAACATCGGCTCCGGGACGCAAATACAAGTGATAGGTATTTGCCAAAATAATTTCAAAGCCTATTTCGTTCAAATCGTCTTTGGTAAGAGCCTTTACGATTGCGTTTGTTCCTACAGGCATAAATACGGGGGTTTGTACGCTTCCGTGCGGAAGTTCCAAAACGCCGCAGCGGGCCGCGCAATGTTCGTCTTTATGGGTGCAGGTAAAAATCTCTTTCATGTATTATAATCCTTATAAAATAATCGGTGTTTTTTACAATCAAATCAAGTACGCGCAAAACGGAGCAGGGCAATGCTGATTCCCGTAAACAAAAAAACGGGGAACCATGCACCTGCAAAGGGCGATATGTAACCGAATTGTGCAAGCAGCATTGTAACCATTTGCGTTACGTAAAAAGCGACCGCAGCGCTCACGCAGGATACTAAACTGATAAGTAAAATATTTTTACGCGACTTTCCCGCCAAACCGATGGAAAGGAACACGGCAATAAAGGTAATAAGCGGAAAGGCAAATTTTTTATGGTACAAGGAACTTTCTTCGGCATAAGGAAGGCCCGTCCGCTTTAATTTTGCAATGTATTCCCGTGCCTGGGCGGTACCGACTTCTTCAACCGAAACCGAAATGTTTTTAAAGATTTCAGGTTCTTCAACACAGATAAAATCGCTTCCTTCGGAAAAAATAATTTTCGAATCCTTATGTGTATAAGTAACCGCATTAAAAAAAATCCATTTATCGCCGTCCCACAATGCACTGTCGGCGGATATTATACGGTTTAATGTTCTGTCCGGATTGCGAATAAAAATCATAAGATCATAGAGGCGTTTTTGTAAATCATCATAATAATCGGCACGATATACGGTAAAACCGCCTTCGGAAAGCACAACGATACGATCGTTGTCATACGAAACGGGTTGATTGAGCGCTTGCTTTTGCATATCCATCTTTTTTTTGTAAAAGGGAACGGTCACAATATCTTCAAAAAAGAAAAATGCGACGCTCAATAAAAGCGAAAACAAAAGTAAAGGCAAGGTAAATCGAAACAATGATATTCCCGAAGCAAAAACCACCGTCAACTCATTTGCCGCATACAAAGAACTGAGAGTAAAGGCGGCTCCGAACAAAACCGCTAGGGGTATTGAAAAAGAAATTGCTTTCGGAAGGTACAAAAGGCAAATATAAAGTATGGCCGGCACGGGCGTTCCTTCGAGCATATATTGCCACAAATTGGTAAGCAAATCTATAAGGAGCAAAACAAGGGAAAAAAAACCGAGTGCACCTAAAAATACGGGAATAAACTTTTTCAAAATATAGCGTATTAAAATCATTCGCGTACCAAAAAGAAAAAAAAGATAAGGGCAAACATACCGACTAATAAATTCGGAAGCCACATGGCAAAAAAAGCGTTAAGGCCGTTTCGAAAGCCGAACTGTTGGCCCAAAATCATCAAAGCCCAATAAAATACGGCTATACTGATACCGATAACCAAGCCGACGGTTTGACCGTTCCGTTTTGCAAATAATGCCGCTAAAGGAAATGCCAAAAAAGCAAAAAAAAGAGAGCCGAACGGAAGGGAAAATTTGCGGTAATATTCTATTCGGTATGTATTGCGGACGGACCGGTTTACTCCGGAACCGGACGTTTCCATTTCTTTTAACTTCAGTTTTAAATCATGAGATGTCATTTCCTGAGGATTGTTACCGGCAAATGTCGGCAAAAACGATGAAGAAAATACATTTAACATTGCATGGCTTGAATGCATATAATCAAAGGAATCTCTATACGTTTGATCGAAAAAAACAACAAGCGCATCTTTCATATCAAGCTGCATTATAACGGCATCGTCTTTATGAGGGGCAATATCCGCGCCCGAACAAATGACAACCCGCTGCTGACCGGAAGAATCGGTATCAAAAAGCAATAAATCCGATACATGTTGCCCGGAAACATCTCCGATAACAAGGGTTGAATTTTGAGTACGTTTTATCGAGTGAGGTTCCAGTTCTACGGCGGGATTGGAAACAATAATAGACATATACAGTTTATTGTACGAAATTGTCCCCAAAGGAAGCAAATAGTCATTTACCATAAACGAAAATACGGAAATAAGTAAACCGGTTACGGCAACAGGCAGTAAAACAAAAAAAGGTGATATGCCGCAGGCACGCAATATTAAAAACTCTTTATCGGTTACCATACGGCCGATACACATTAAAAATCCTACCAAGGTTGCAAAGGGGGCGGATTGAGCGATAACAAAAGGAAGCGCATAAAAAATAAACAAGGCAACCTTAGTTAAAGGCACCCTTTTTTCCAATATATCGGAAGCATTTAAAAGAATATGATTGACAAAAAAAATCAAAAAGAAAAATAAAAACGATACGCAAAAATATACGCTGAGTTCACGAAACAAATAGCGAAGCAAAACTTTTTTCATCCGCCGCTCTCGAACAAAAGGCAAGCGTAAAAAAAACGTTTTCATAACCCGGTACTTCCGAAGCCTCCCATACCCCGCACAGTTTGCGAAAGATTTTCAGCTGCGGTAAATTCGGCGCGCAAAACCGGAGCAACAATACATTGGGCGATTCTGTCTCCGTTTGATACGGTAAAATCTTCTTTGCCGTGATTTATTAAAATAACCTTTACTTCGCCGCGGTAATCCGAATCTATGGTTCCCGGCGCATTTAAAACGGTAACACCTTTTTTTGCGGCAAGTCCCGAACGGGGCCGTACCTGTATTTCATACCCTTCGGGTATTTCAAAACAAAGGCCGGTAGGAACCGCGGCATAACAGCCGCTTTTTATACATAGAGGTTCACCAAGGAAGGCCCGTATATCGGCTCCGGCGGCACCCTCGCTTTCATACGAAGGAAGAACCGCACCGGCAGAAACGAGGCATTTTACACAAACGGCGCTTGATTTTTTTTCGTCTTTTTCAGTATGGTTCATAGACCCGCACTCCGCATATCGGTAAACCGCCGAGGCAACCGATATATTCATATTTTCATATTCATAACCGTCCTCACTTCTTCCAAAGTACAGGCGGCGATTTTTTGCGCTTTTTGCGCGCCGTCGGTAAGCACTTGACGGATATAAGCTTCATCGGCTTCAAGTTTTTTGCGTTCGGCGCGAAGAGGACGCAGTTTTTCGTTTAAAGCTTCGGTTAAAACAGCCTTTAATTTTCCGCCGCCGCCTTCTCCAATTTTTTCGGCAATAGCCTGAGGTTCTTCTGCAGTACACAGGGAAATGAGCATAAGAAGGTTTGCAACTTCGGGGCGTTTTTCAGGTTCATAAGTGATAAAGCGTTCGGAATCGGTTTTTGCCTTTTTTATAAGGGCGGCCGTTTCGTCTTCGTTTGCCGAAAGCATAATCGCGTTTCCGCGGCTTTTGCTCATCTTTTGACTTCCGTCCAAACCGAGGATGGAAGGCGTTTTGCTTAACAAAGCTTCCGGCTCGGGGAATGCGGCTTTGTCGGTACAAAATTTTTCGTTAAAGCGGCGCGCGATTGTCCGTGTCATTTCCAAGTGCGGAAGCTGATCTTTACCGACTGGTACGAGGTTTGCCTTGCAAAACAAAATATCGCAAGCTTGATGTACCGGATAGGTATACATTCCCGCATTGACGCTTTTTAAGCCGGCCGAACCGATTTCTTCTTTTACCGTGGGATTGCGGCTTAATTCGGCATTTGTTACCAAAGTTAAAAACGGCAGCATAAGCTGATTCGCTTCGGGCACATAGCTGTGCGGAAAAATAAAAACGTCTTCGGACGGCTTGATGCCCGCCGCAAGATAGTCGATTGCAAGCTGTTTGGTGTTTTGAGCTATTTCGGCAAAAGCGTCGTGGTCGGTTAAAACCTGATAATCGGCTATGACAATATAGACGGGAATTCCCAAACGTGCAAGGCGCACCCTGTTTTGCAGGGAACCGAAATAGTGTCCTATGTGGAGCCTTCCGGTGGGACGGTCTCCGGTCAATACCCGATATTTTTTCGGATTTGTTTGAATATCCCGTTCAAGCCGGTTACTGCGCTCAAGCGCTGCCGTATATGTGTCTGCCATAAGTCCTCACTGTGTATGATATTAAAAACAGTATAGCAAAAAGATACGGTTAATGGAAGACGCCGAAAAGCTATTATCGGCTGCGTATTGTGCGCGGTGTTGCCGTTTCGATTATACAACGCGGAGAACATATACGGATTCAAAGGTTGGAGATGGGGGGAATTGAAAACGAACCGCCCGTTAAATGGTGATATGTAGCGATAAGCAATACAAAGATTTAACCGCTTTCGTTGCACTACGGATAACGCTACAAACCGCAGTTTTGTATACAATTCTGTGTACAGCTATGTTTTTGTAAAATCAATATGTTCTTGTCCTGCCGGAATCCGTATTGAAAAACACATTTTATTGTCTGCGTTGGTAATAGCCATGTCGCAATGCATAAATATATCCATTCCGATTATTACGGCAAATTCCGATTGCTGGTTAAACTCCGTAACCTGAATATCGGTAAACATTACGTTATTCGGCAAAGCTAAATCTATCGTATAAATAGGAACTGTATCGCAACTTTGGGCGGAGCGTACTACTCCATAACTTATTATCGGCAACTTTACCGAATTAGCAAATTGCTTACTTATACAAGAACCGGAAGCGCCCGTATCTATCAATGCTTTTGCGTCAAGTAGTACCTTTCTGTTTTCGGGGAAGCCGTTTATGTTCGGGTGAATTCCAACTTTGACAGGAATTATGATTGACTTTTTTTTGTCATCGGGGATATTATAAGTAAACGCATTAGCCAAAAGTTACCGCCATATTGTGATATACAAGCGTATCATCTTCTTTTGTAATACAGCGTTGAATTAAAAAAGAACCTACTTTAAAGTTGTTTTTTTGCGCCCCTGTCAATGCCGCTTCCATATTGGGGTAATAATCAATTACTGTATCATTTGCAAGCAGGACAAATTTATTTTCATGTCCTTCGATTATTCTATCACGGTTTTTATCGAACCATAAATATAAATCTTTCAATTTATCCATGTTTACCCCCGTTTAATTATGATATACCACGTTAAGCAAAAGGTCAATATATTGTCCTTTTACATACCGTTAAACAACGCCGCTGCACACTACGTTACACAACCCGGTGCATTGTTAAGATTACCCGCCCATTGACAATAAGATTATCCCCGCCGTTTTCCTTAATAGTTATCGGCGCGTATTTTTCGTTTTCGCCAAGCACCTTTATACAGTGTTTGGCGGGGTTAAATTCAAGCCATTTGTAAGCTAAAAGTAATTTATTTTTTATATTGACATAGTTTGTAAGATAATATATAATTCCCTAAGGATAGGAGAGAGGTAAAATTTTTATAGGAGTGTATATGTCTAAATTCGGTACAAGGATTTATGATTTACGGGTAAACGGGAAAAGGGAGACGCTTCGTGCCGCCGCTACTGCGCTTGGTATTTCTGCCATGTACCTTTCAGAATTGGAGACAGGCGCAAAAAAGCCAGCTCGTAGTGAGGTGATACCGAAAATCGCAAAGTATTACAACGAAGATGTTAATGAGTTGAACAGCCTTTTACAAGAAGACATCAAGAATGCTGTGCTTGAAACGGCAAGGGAAGGGGCTTTTGCACAGGCATTTTCTGCAGCACGAAAAAGCCCTGCAGCCATAAGCGCTCTGGAAAGTTTCTTGCGAAACGGAGGGGGAAAATAATATGTTACTGGAAACACACCCTATGCCGCCGCTAAGCGCGGCGGCTATCGAAAACTATGTCGAGCGGTATCTGTCAGGCTATATTCCACACCATTTAATAGAACCGGAACGGCTCATACAAGAAGACATGGAAAGGGCTGTATGGAATTCTCACGGATGTCAAATTGTTCTTGTCGAGGAATATCCCCTCGAATCAATCGAGGCTCAGACGAATTTTCCTGCAAACAAAATCGAAGTAACGGAAAAATTCATGATTGAACTTGAAAATGAAAATCCCCGAAGTCGATATACACTTGCACACGAAATAGGGCATATTATTTTACATAGCAAGATTGTGATGCAGCTCGCTCTGTTGGCAGCACGGCGAAATACGGAGCGTCCAATTAAAACGTATGAGGACGCAGAGTGGCAAGCAGAACATGCCGCAGGCGCGTTGCTCATGCCGATTGTTACGCTGCTTCCTCTTTTGTGTACCTTGTATGAAAGTAACTATTCAGATAGAAAAACTGTACAGGAGGTAAAAGATATTTACGGTGTTTCGGTGCGTGCAGCGGAAGCGAGAACTCGGGCGGTCTTAAAATTAAACATGGAGAAAAAACGCAATGAAGTTATAAAAAATAAAGCCTTGAATGTTACCAGCATTCAAGGCCTTATGAGGCTGTTTCAAGTGTCCTGACGAATCTAAAGAACAATTGAAACAAGTAATACAAGCGACAAGTCCAGCAGACGAGTAACTCAAGCTGATATAGTTTACTGTGTCTTCTGCGATTTGTCAAGGAGAAGTAAACTATGAACAAAAATAGTTCTTCAATTGTAATATTTACTAAGTGGATTACAAGGAACGGCAAGAGAATCTATGCGTCACAGTATGGTCTCAAAGCATTCAGACTTGTAATTCCGGTAAGTAAGTATAAGGCTCGATAGCCTTAGTTATCTTTAAAGGGTGTGCAAAACTGATGATTCTAGGTCTTGCGCACCCTTGTTTTTTTAAAACGAGCCTGTCACAAAATCTGTGTAAATGGCATTTCCTAACAAAGTGGAAAGCGTCCT
>NZ_JACDIJ010000008.1:0-112591 GCF_050937815.1 Treponema sp. OMZ 840 | reverse complement strand
AACAATAGGGATAGTATTGATATCCGGTCGACTTTGATAATCCGTAATCGGGATTTGTCCGGTTACGCATTGCATGCACTTACTCCGCCTCTTCATAATAATACGAATAGTCGATGCCTTTCATAAACATTTCACGGTCATTTATTTTGTCGGTCAGAGCACCTCGAAGCAAGGACTTTATGTTGCTTGCATCCGTCACACTTTCGGCCATAGCTTCAAGATATTCTTTTTTGTTTATCTTACTCCAATCAACGCATTTTTTTAAGGCACGTTTCAACATCAGGTCAAGCCAGATTCTGGTTGTCCTGCCGTTTCCCTCACGGAACGGATGCGCGACGTTCATTTCGATATATTTGTCGGCAATTTGCTCAAATGTTGAATCGCTCATTTTTTCTATGTTGTCTAAAGTCTGTACCAGAAATTCAGCAGCAGCAAATTTGAAGCCCCCTTTTGAAATATTTACTGTCCTTATTTTTCCTGCAAAGTCATAAAGCCCGCCGAACAGGTACGCATGAATCTGCTTGAGTCCGTTTATAGTTCCGACTTCTATGCTGTCAAGCAGCGTGCTTTCAAAAAGCGCATAGGCTTTTGTCTTACTTTTACCGTCGATTGTTTCATCACTATAAGTAAACCACTGAATAAACGCAGCCGATTTATTGTTCGGAAAGTTTTTTGCAAGCTCTATTACTTGATTATAATCCATCACATCCGATTTATATTTTTTCCCATCGGCAGCGGTCAATTTCAGTTGGGTAGCAGCACTAACCAACTCATGATTTTCTTTTTTTAACTTCGCCTTAAGATATTTCCAGTAGTTACGGTTCTTTTCGTATTCGTTCTGTTCGTTTAAAACTCCGACAATATCAAGCACACTGAACCACCATTTGGAATTTTCTTCATCCCAGACAGCCCGGACTTCTTTATCATTGAAAAAGCGAATTGATATTTTACTTTCCTTCACATAAATATGATAGCACAGTTTTTGAAAACAAGCTACTACAGTACTAAGGGACACTACATAAGAAAATTGTTGCAGTTGAAAATCGGCGATAAAGTCTTTTTTGAAGAAAGCAAAGGAAAAGTCTATATCAAAGCATTGCGCAAGAATCAATGAGCGTTTTTGTAGATGCAAACATTGTCATTTCAGCAATATTATTTCCTAACGGAAGTATTTAATCGGGCAACCCGGATTTGAACCGGGGACCCCAAGTCCCCCAGACTTGTACGCTAACCAACTGCGCTATTGCCCGTCGCTGCCGTTTTTAAGCGGCAACGGATAATACTATATCAAAAAGCGGTAAAACAGTCAACCGGCTCATAAAATAATTCGTTTCCGCTCATATTCAAGATTTTTCATTCTTTTTATTGGCTAAAACCGCAGGCTTTTAAAAAAATTTTGACAAAGAAAAAATGTCATGTTATCCTAAACTATCACACACACAGCAAATCAAAGGAGGTCATTTGCTTTATGGATAATTCAAAAAAATCAAATGCTACTAAATGGATAACCTTGGTTATCGTTGCTTTTGCCGGAGGTTTGATTACAAAACTTCCGTATTTACGCGAAACCTATATGGAACCCCTGCAAGCGGCAACCGGAGCTACTAAAACACAACTCGGTCTTATTATGAGCGCATACGGTATCGTAAACTTTATAAGTTATTTTCCCGGCGGCGTATTGGCGGATAAAATAAGCAGTAAAAAATTGATTATCATTTCCTGCATCGGGACGGCCTTAGCGGGTTTTTGGTATTGGACGATGCCCGGTTTTACAGCCCTTGTTATTATTCATGCAATTTTTGCCGTTACCACCGTATTCACCTTTTGGGCGGCAATGGTTAAAAGCATCAATAATTTGGGTCCGGCCGAAGAACAGGGAAGATTGTTCGGTATGCTCGAAGGCGGACGCGGCTTAATCGGTACCTTATCGGCTTTCGGTTCGGTGTTTGTGTTCAGTTTGGCGGCAAACGATATCGGCGGAATGAAAAACGCTATTTTTTATTTTTCCGCCCTATTGGTCCTTGCCGGTGTTTTAGCCGCCATTTTTATGAAAGATGAAAGTCCCATTTCTGCGGGAAAAAAGCAAAATCCTTTAAATGCAAAAGATTTTATCGAAGTTGCAAAAATGCCGCGCGTCTGGTTATGCGGTTTACTCGGTGTATGCAATTATTCGGCTTTGATTTTTCACGGCTATATTACGGCATATCTATCCGAAGGCTTCGATATCAGCAATGCCGTCGTAGCAAATCTGTCGGTTATCCGTACGTATTTTATGATGATGGTCGGTTCCTTTGTCGCCGGTATTATCTCCGATAAAATCGGGAGCCGTATCCGTTTTATTCAATATGCCTTTGTCGGTATGGCCGTTTTTGCAAGTTTGTACGTACTTATTCCCACAGGTCCCTCGGCTATTCCCTTGATTGTTGCAAACTTCGTTTGCTACGGTTTGTGTATTTACAGCATAAAGGCTTTGTACTTTTCCACCATCGATGAAGTTTTGGTTCCCAAACGCTTGGCGGGTACCGCATCCGGTGTCATTTCCCTGGTAACCTATGCACCCGAAATTTTCCTGTACGCCTTATCCGGCTGGATGGTAGACCGTTTTGCAAATACCGCAACTCCATTGGCAGGATATCAGCACTGCTGGATAGCAATGGTTGTTCTTTCCGTAGTAGGATTCCTTACCGGTGTTGTTTTGCGCCGTATGAACGCAAAGGCCGTTGCCGCTGCACAAGCGGCTGCAAACGTGTAATACAAAAGGCCGGCCGGAGTATCATAAAGGAGATAAAAAATGGAAAAATTGCTCAGTTCGGTAAACAGCGATTATAATAACGATAAACATAATTGGTATGAAATCGAACGTCAAGTAACGAATATCGCAAAAGCGGGCTTTACGCATACACAGTGGATACATGACTGGGAAGCCGAATACATATACAGCCCCAGTGAAATGTTTCAAGCGCGCGATTTATTAAAAGATCTGGGCATACATGCACACAGCTTGCATGCGTCCGAAGGCGGTATACGCACCATAAAAGAAAACGGAAAAAAGATTTTTCAAAACCGGTACCGCTTAACGAATATCAGAAAAGACTATACGTCTACCAATGAATACTGCCGGCTGGCCGGAGTCGATTTATTAAAAAACCGTATCGATTTATGCAGTCATATCGGTGCAAGCGTTATGGTATTTCATATGCAGCTCCCATGGAAACTGTTCGAAGAAAGTCCGCAAGATAAAGAGGATTATTATCGGCAAGTATGTAAATCGCTGGACGAACTTGAGCCCTACGCAAAGGCTGCCGGTGTACGCATGGCATTGGAAAACTTAATCGTAACGCCGTGGCAAGTACAGGAAGAACAGTTCGACCGTATGTTTAACCGCTACGACAGCGATTTTCTCGGTTTTACCTTCGATTCCGGACATGCAACTTTGATGTGCCGCCACGATTTTTATTATTTTTTGCGTAAATATCATAAACGCATGTATGCAACCCATTTGCAGGAAAACGAATCTATCAGCGAAGAACTTGCAAAAGATGATACTGCAATCTTGGAACACGACAAACACTGGGTTCCTATGGATCCGCGGGGGCACGGCACTTTGGATTGGGCGGAAATTGCAAAATGGGTGGCAAAATCTCCGGTAGAATTACCTGCGGACTTTGAAGTCGGTATTTACGGTAAAGACGAGCAGGATGAAATGGAGCAATTGATTGCGTGCCGCAAAACCGCAGAAAAGTTTTATCAAATGGTTTTGGATGAAAAGAAAAAGGGACAATCTTAAAATATAATTTAAGTTATACAATTCCAGCGGCGCTCTACTTTCGGAACGCCGTTTTTTATTTTTCGCCAGCCCCCTTGAGCGTTTTTTATACATAGCGTATACTGACAGTATGAGTACGAGCGGTACAAAAATGATTGCACAAAATAGAAAAGCCCGTTTTAACTATACCGTAGTGGAATCCATTGAATGCGGTATTGAATTAAAGGGAACGGAGGTAAAATCGGTAAAGGCCGGAAATATTTCGTTTCCCGATGCATTTGCCGAAATTTCGAACGGTGAGGTATGGATAAAACAAATGCATATTTCCGAGTATTCTTATTCTTCCGTATTTAACCATAACCCAAACCGGCCAAAAAAACTGCTTTTGCACCGTGACGAAATAAAGCGGCTTAACCGCAAAGTAGAAGAAAAAGGTGTAACGCTTATTCCTCTCGATTTTTATCTTAAAAACGGCAGAGTAAAAGTCAATTTAGGATTGTGCCGCGGAAAAAAACAATATGATAAGCGGGCGGATATACGCGAACGCGACGTACAGCGCGATATGCAGCGGGATTTCCGCAAAGGATTAAACGGCTAATGATACACGGAAGACAGTATCGTTTACAATCATATATACTGTTTTTTATCTTATTTTTTCTATGCATAATTCCGCTTTATGCCCAAGAGAAAAAAACGCCGCTTTACTTTTATGCACACGCCGCTTCCGAAAAAAATTCGGCAGGAGATCCTGCCGTTATCAAAATGACGCAGGATTTGCTTTTTTCTCAATTAATCGCCTTGGATATTTTTACCGTATATGATAAACGCGATACGGAATATTCGCCGGCAGAGCTTCAACGTTACAAAGCCGAGAACGCCTTACTTTTTTACGCCAACATATATGAAAAAAACGGACAGTGGCTTGCCGAATTGTCTTTAATAGAAGCGGCAAGCGGTAAAGAAACGGTTATACAAAATAATTACGCCGGATATTATAAAATCCTTATGGAAGCAAAAAATTCCTTACACAATCTTATAAAAGAATTTAAATCCGCTTCATATACTCAAGTTCCCCATACCTCAGCGGCTGTTGCCCTAAATGCCGAAAGTTTGTCCGGCACATGGTACGGCGAAGAACACATCGATAAAATAATCCTTTTGCGCGGCGGCAGAGGCTTTGTGATTTTTAAAAACGGTGCGTCGATGAATATCACTATCACTATCAGCGGAAAAAGCTTAACCGCCGTCCAACAAAGCAAGCCGAACGCTTCTTTTTTCCCGGAAATCCCCCGTGAAGCCGCTTTGATAAATGCGCCCGACGCCGCTCCCATCCGCTGGGAATTGACAATAGAAAACGAATCTTCCATGCAGGGGATAAAACTAAGCCTTATTGCCGAGTATGACGATAACGGAAAAGTATTTGTAAAACCGGGCGCCGTTCCGGTACGCTGGCATCGATAATACAAATAAAAAATCAGCTTATATAAACCGTACCTTGACGAAGAATTTTCAGTTCGCCGCCGCTTAAATCGACTATAGTAGAAGCAAGCGCTTGTTTTTGCGGCCCGCCGTCAACGACACAAAAGACTTCCCGTCCGAATTCGGCTTCCATAATTTCAATATCACTTACGAGAGGACAGCCGCTCCGGTTTACACTTGTAGAATACAGGGGAGCTTTACATAACCGTATCAGCGAACGGAGCCAATCATCATCCGGACAGCGGAAAGCTGTCGTTTCGGTTTCGGAATATGCCGAAATGCCGGTATAAACGATAACGGTTAAAGCACCGGGCATACGGGAACGGACGGCTTCGGGTATAAAGGTAGCGGAATATAAAGCTATATCCTGCGGATCCGCTATAAGCTGAATAAAGGGCTTATGTTCATCGCGCCCCTTAATGCGTTTAATGGCTGCCAAACTCGCGGGAACAAGGCCGGAAAAGCCGTATACCGTATCGGTCGGGATAATAACGACCTTGCCGCCGCACAAAGCTTCGGCAACGGCCGCCATGCAATGCGGATCAGATTTTTGCAGGATCATGATAACGGATTAAACTGATAAGAGAATATAACAGATTATAAAAAACAAACACTAAAAATGCAATGCTTTTTACCAACCATTCCGGAATATATATAATATCGGGACGCAAAAGCTTTGTCCCCGGATCATACACAAAAGCGGGCGGTTCGGGCATACCGCTTATTTTTACCAAATGTTCGCCCGGATAAATAAAACCCATTTTTTTCGCATAGGCGGCAATAACATCCGTATCTTTTTGTAAAGCGGTACTTTCAGTAAAGAGCCGGCCGTTTAAATCCTGTAAACGTTCGACCGAACGCGACAATACAATCTTTTGTTTTTGCAATTGTTTATACGCCCATATACCTTCTTGCCCGAACATGGCGGATAAACATACATATACAAAAACCGCAGCACATACGGATAATAAAAAATGAAACCGGTTCATATTTTCAATTTTCGGTCATTTTCCCCTTTTACTGAATATAAAAAATGTGATATAATATACAAAAGAATTAACAGAGGGTTAATAAAACCGCTGAATTTACCGATATACAATATATACGTATATTTTGTATTCATGGAGCAGGTATGTCTATAGAACATGAAAACTTCGACAATATTCTTCAACACAAAGATGAAAACGATCTGGAACAATACGGTGTTTGGGTAAAAAAAACACCGGAAGAAGCACTTGCGGCGGAAGTGCATGAAGACGAAACGGATTCTTCGGCATTTTTTATCGACGACTTGGATTTTGCGGAAGTTCCCGACATCGATTCGGATTCTTTTGACAACAATTTAAACGATAAAATCGACGAAGCTTTGGAATCCGTTGAAGACGAACAACCGGCCGCCGTACAAAGCACGACGCAAGAAGATACTCTTGCAAATGAAGATTTTACCGAAAATCTCATAGAAGAATTCGATGCCGAAACCGTATCCGCAAAAGATGTATTTGCGATGGACGATTCCGACAGTTTTATTCCTGCCGATAATCCGGAAAGTTCCGATACGATTAAAACCGCTGAAGAAAATACCGCGGATATAAGCGATACAATCGATATAGACATTGAAGAATATATGCCTGCCGAGCCTGCTGCCGAACCGGCCATTGCAGACGAGCCGCCCTTGGATATGGACTTGCATTTTGAAGATAACTTCGAACAGATTACCCCCGATTTTCCTGAAGAAAGCCCGCAGGATATTGAAGTATCTGAATTCATATCCGAAAACAATCAGGATATAAGCGATAAAGTCGAAAGTATCGATTTCGGCGAAATTGAAGAAATCGACAGCAATATATTCGACATACCGGAGTTTTCCGAAAATGCGGAAATCGAAAAAAGCGATACGGACGGCAGCGAACTTGAAAGTCCCCAAACGGAAAAAAGCGATATTGCCATAGAAAACGTAGACATATCCGCCTTTGAAACGGAAGAACCGAATGACATCGATACGGCGCCGCCGCAAACCGGCACTGAAGAACAAATATATAACATTGCGGTAAAAGCGGATGACGAATCAGAAAGCAGCGAAGATGCACAACCGGTGCAAACCGATATGCACATGATGAGCGCTTCTTTGCTTGAAAAAATTATGGGTGAACTGTCGCTTTTGCGCAAAGACATTACCGATTTAAAATCGGATTTAACTTCCTTAAAAAGCGGCGTACACTCCGACAGCGCAGAAAAAACCGATGAAGAAGCGGCGGAACAAAAAGCGGACAGCGGTTTTTTTGCCGACGACGGTGAAGACGATACGATTGCGCTTTCCGGCGACGAATTAAATAATATTTTAACCAGTGCCGATTTTACGTCCGAAGATGACAGCGAAAAAAAACTTGACCCGGCCGCCGAAGCCCCCGATACCGATGCGGATGAAAGCGCGCTTCCTTCCGAACCCGAACTGCCGGCGGAACCGACAATCGACGAAACCGATTTAACCGAAACAAGCTTTGACGGCCCGCAGTCGGAATTGACAATCGAAGAACACGAACTTCAAGAGCCTCAATTGGATGATATCGATTTTGATATGGACGAAACGGCGGACGAAGAACTTCCGAGTGAAATAGAAATTCCGGTTATAGAGGATCTTGTAGTGGATTCTTCCACAGACGATTTTTTTGCCGAAGATGACAATCCGAAAGAAATCGATGAAACCGCCATGAATTTTTTAGCGGAAAATCCTCAGGAGGAACCTGCCGAAGCCGAAGATGCTGCAGATATTGAAGAAGCCGACGAAGCCGAAGATGCTGCGGACATTGAAGAAGCCGAAAAAAGTGAAACGGATTTCGATTTACCTGTAGAATCGGAAGAAGATATAAAAGAAGAATCTAACCAATATTCACCCGTAAACGCCGTTTTTAACAGTAAACAATGGCAGTCTGAAGAAGAATTGGAAGCGGTCGATGATGAAACCGCAGAAAAAAAACCGGAAACGGTATTCGGTAAACACATGCCGGCACAAAGTGCATCGGATACCCCCGTACATATTCCGCATAATATGCGCGAAGACATTAAGTCCGTTTTGGCATATATGGATCAGCTTTTGGAAAATCTGCCTGAAGAAAAGATTGTCGAATTCGCTCAATCGGAATACTTCCCGGTATATAAAAAGCTGTTTGCCGATCTCGGATTGTCTTAATGGGTTTATACCGCTTAGCTTGTACGTATTCGAACCGGGAAAATGTTTTTTTTCTCGATACCTTGTTTGTAGATTTTCATCGTTTTGCCGATGAAAGCCGTAATTCGTTTGCGGTGTTTGTCGAATTTGACGGGAATTTTCGGATAGTACTGAACCACGGTTTTAATGCCGAAACGGTGCGAAAATCCGTTTCAAGCCGAGATTTTTGGGACGGCACAGTGTCCGATTCGGGATGGCATATCCTGCACGGCGACTCTTTGACGGGATTTTACCAGCTTTTTTCCCGCCATGACAGCGACTTTAAAACATTGTGTATAAAAAAATCGAGCGTCTCCGCCCTTCCCTTTATTTTTATTACGACCGAGCCCTGCAACGAAACGGATTCCGAAAAAAAACTTGTACGGTTGTTACCCTTTATTGAACAAACTTATTCGATAACGGCCGGCCTCCGCTTGAAAGCGGCAAAGGATTTTGTCGCAGAAGATGTATTTACGCAGGAGCGAAATCCGCACTTGTATTTTCTACGGCTGAATAAACTCTTTGAAGCTCTGTTTGCATATTTGTACCCTTCGGACTTTAATTTTATATGCGATTGCCTGTGTTCCGCCTTGAAAACAAAGCTAAAACGGGGAATAAGCGGCATTTCCGATGAAAAAACGCTTATATATGCAGGAACAACCGACGGTGCTGCAGAGGATTTATATCGGGACATACAAAAAATCATACAAAAACTGTTCAGCCCCCGATACACTTCCCTTATCCGAATCGAAAAAGTCGATGTAAAACCCGGCAGCCCCTCATGGACACACGTATTAAAAGAATATGATATATCTTGAACGGGCGAAAAACGGGTCTTATACGTGTAGGATAAACGGGCGCTACCTGCATTCAAGATACAATCCCCGCCAAGAAGCTGAAAAATTTGTCGATTCAATCCGCTGTGACTTTACTCCCCTATGCATTATTGTTTTGGGCCCCTGTCTTTCATATTGTCTGCCGGCTTTGCGAAAACGCTTTTCGGACATTCCCCTGTACGCGGTACAGTATAACCGTTTTTTTATATCCGGTACACAAAGCTCCGATGCGGCCCTTCAACTTGCATGCGCTGACGAAAAATGGGATGGTGTTTTTTTATGCGAAAATGCGGCGGGCGATATTCAAAAAGCCGGTGCGGATTTGTCGGAAAAACTGTTTTTTACTCTGGGCGAACAAGAGGTTTTCGGAGCTTTGTTTATTGCATGGACGCCGGCACAACAGATTTTCGAAAACGAAAGCCGATGTGCATGGGCGGCAATAAAGCTTCTTTTACAAAAAAACAAAGATGTCCTTGCAACACGCGGTTTTTTTGCCCGGCGCTGGCTTAAAAACAGTGTACGTTTTTTTACTTTTTTACAAAATCCGTATCAAATACTTCCGGGAACAAAACCGGTATTGGTAGCGGCATCCGGGCCGTCTTTGCACTCATCGCTTCCGTTTATACAAAAACACCGCAATGCTTTTTTTGTGATAGCCGTATCATCGGCACTGACGGTGCTTATACATAAGGGTATATATCCGGACTTGTGCATAACGACGGACGGCGGTTTTTATGCGGATTATCACATACGTATTTTAAAAATCTTGTATAAAAAAGGCATATCCGTACCGCTTGCCGCTTCAGCGGAAAGTAAAATCAATACCGATTTACTCGAACACCTTCCGATAGTTCCTTTGCGCTACGGGGACGGTATAGAAAACCTTTTGTTCGACTACTGCGGCGTAAAAGGATGGAACGGAATACGCAACGGCAGTGTAAGCGGTACGGCCGCATATGCGGCCCTTTCGATAACATCTGCTTACGTATTTTTTTGCGGTTTGGATTTGGAAGGCGCAACGGGATATCCCCACACCCAGCCCAACGCCCTTGAACAAACCGATTGCTGTTTTGATAATCGGTTACGTCCGCTTGCTACACGTTTGTCGAAGTCGGCATACATTTCGCTGGACATATACCGCCGGTGGTTTTCCACACAGGATTCGGATTTTGCGCGCCGTATATTTCGCATATCAAAAACACCGTACAGCGCCCCCCTCGGTTTTATTACAGACATAAGCTGGGCCGACTTTGAAGCTGCAAACGAAAAAAATCCGAATGCATACCCGCCGAAATTGCAAGCGCTCGATAAACAAAATGTTTTTGAAAATCGAAAAAAAGTTTTTGCTTTTTTAACAAAACAAAAACAACACATAAAAGAAAACGCAGCTTATAATCCGAAAACAAAGGAACCGTATTCGGCAGAACTGCATTTATGGTATGAAAACTGCGCTCCGCTTGAATATTTTTTATCGCTCAAATATCCCGAATCCGAAAAATTTAAAGCACAATGTACCGCCGCGGTATTGAACACATTGGATGAACTGTTTAAGCTATGCGTATGAATATGCAAGAGCCGTCTTGTTATACGGCATGGATACGATCAAAAAACGGCATTCCCCTTCCCTGCTATGCGGACGGAAAACCCGCCGCCTCCGTATACGATCCGATAAAAGAGGCGCAAAACTTTGCCGACTTGGGTGCATTTGCCGAAGCGGGATTTATTCTTATAGCGGGCTTGGGATCGACTCTTCATTTAAACGCCTTGGCAGCAAAATATCCGAATGCCCGCATTGCCGCAGTTGAAGCAAACAGAGCATCGGCGGACTTTATATTGCAAAATCCCGATATACGGCTGCAAAAAACAATACGGGTTTGCACGGCCGGCGAAATTTGCGATTTTTTGGCGGAAAATTATTTTCCGCCGGTTGACGGCGATTTTTGTTTATTTCCTCTGCGCTCATGGACACAGGCAAATCCGATTTTGTTTGAAAACGTAAAAAAAGATACCCAAAAAGCATTACAAAACATCGCGGCGGACGTGTCAACGCAAAGCCGCTTCGGTAAATTATGGCATAAAAATATCATGCAAAATCTGCAACTGTTTGCACATGCGCAAAGCGGTTCCTGTATCGATTTTAACAAAACGCACTTTCCGACACAAAAAACGGCCTTTGTTGCGGCAGCCGGCCCTTCACTCGAATCGCATTTTGATATTTTAAAAGAAAAACGCAATGCTTTTTATATTATTGCAACCGATACGGCTTTTTCCGCATTATCCGCACAAAACATACAAGCCGATGCGGTTGTAACAATCGACCCGCAACAAGTTTCAATCAATCACTTTTATACTGCAATCGATAAAAATACGTTTTTTGTCTGCGACCTGTGCTGTCAACCTGCCGTTCCGCGCAAAATACTGCACGCCGGTTCCCCGCTTTTGTTTTTCGCAAGCGCACATCCGCTTTGCACGCTTGTCGAATTATGGGTACAAAAATTCGCTTTGCAAGGCGTATACAATCAAAACAAAAAAAAATCCGAGGTTTTTCCCCGTTTCGATTGTTCGAGCGGAACGGTTACCTTAACCGCCTTTGATTTTGCAGTACAGGCAGGCTTTCAGCATATAAGTGCAGGCGGAGCGGATTTTTGCTATATAGACGGAAAAGCATATACGAAGGGTTCGTATTTTGACGCTTTGTTCGGTATACAAAACAACCGCTTGTATTCCGTCGAACAGCAATTTTCTTCGCTGATGTACAGCCGCAAACTTGAGCCGGTAGATATGGGCGTATCGCACAAAGCTTTTACAACGGCGTTATTACAACAATACCGCCGACGATTCGAAGAATTCAAGGCGATGCATCCGCACATTATGCAGCAATACACTTATGACGAAAATCACGATAAAACGGTTTTTTCGTACATGCATACCGACGAGCGCGCATTGTTAACCGATTTCTTTAATTGGTATGCAGCCGAATTGGACGATTTTTTTTCGGATAAAAACCGCAGTCCTACAGATAAAAACATCGACAAAAATATATTACAAAGAGCGGTTCAAATCAGCATTTTTCCCTATATTGCATGGTATGCAGGACAGCATTTTGAAAACGGCGACGTAAAAAAAATTACTAAAGAAATATGCAATTATCAAAAAAACATCTGTACAATACGAAGTTAAATTGATATAATGTAATAATAAGATATAGGCGGAGATTTGTATGGGTGGAAGCAAAAAAGGGGTATACATATTCGCAGGAATAATCTTATCATTATTTGCACTTACAACGGCTTATTTTGCAACTTCGGTTATCATAAGCTTTAAAAAGGGGCCGGAACGTGCAAAACAGGATTTTACCCGCATCAGTGAAAATATCAGTTCGGCTTTATTTTTCGACTTAAATGCCGACGGTGCACGAGAATTTCAAAGCAAAGCTTTAAATAATAATCGTATTGCCGCTCTATTGATATCATCGGGACAAAACGTTATCTTTGCCTATCCTTCGGTATCACCCCTTATCGACACCGACGAAGCCGGCAAACCCGCATTAAAAAGTTCTTCGCCGTTTATAAAAATCTTCGGAGACGCTCTGCCCTCCGCCCCGGCGGCAAACACTGTACTTACTGCAGCAATATACACCCTGCACCCTTCGGATATTTACAATCCGGCGCGGCTTTCTTTTTTAATTATATTAAGCTGTACTCTTTCGGTGTTTGCGGTTTTAATATATCTTTCAGCTGCAGCTCCGCAAAAAGAAAAAGAACCGCAAAAACAAAATGTTCCCGAACAACCTTTTTTTTCCGAGTCCGTACACACAGGAGCTCCGGAAAAAGCATTAATTTCGTACTCACCGGACAATGCGGAACCTTCCGATAATTTCGCTGCAACCGATAATTTTGCCGCGGCACAAAACGAAAGCCTTTTTGAACGAATAAATCACAACGAAGACAAAGAAACTCCGAATGAATACGGCGACAAAGCCCAAAATACCGATTTTACGGAAAAAGCACAAAAAAATTCACCGCAGCAAGACAGTTTCAGCGATCCGATGGGTTTGTTTTCTCCTTTGACCGGAGTCGGCTGGGAATCGTATATGGAAACGCGGCTTGATTCCGAATTGATAAGAGCGGCTTCTTCCGAGCAGGATTTGGCTTTAGTGCTTTTGCGCATACAAAATATTGAAAATAACGAACTTATGATTAAAAGAACGGCCGCAGTACTTTTGGATTTTTTTAAATTTAAAGATTTTGTATTCGAGTATAAAAAAGACGGTTTTGCCGGAATTCTGTTAAATGTCAACTTGGATCAAACAATGGTATTGGCCGAAACAATGTATTCACAATTGAAAGAGCTTTTGGAATCGGAAAATATCCGTAATAAACTTGCTATAGGAATTTCAACACGAAGCTTGCGCCTTTTACCGGGAAGCCGCTTAATCACCGAAGCGGATAAAGCATTGGAAAAAGCATTTGACGAAACGGGGATGCCTATTGTCGCATTCCGTGTAAATCCCGACAAATACCGCCAATTTGTAGCCGACTCGGAACGTCAAATGTGAATATCTACTTAGGTAAAAACCTCATCGATTGAGTACGTTTTTTTTCCGCCCTCTACCCATTCATTATACGCATCTTCTGCAAGATAGTAATCTTCCATATCATCGAGCTGTTGTTCAATAGCCCGTATGGCATAAAATGTTTTTGTTCTGCCCGTTTTAAGTGCGAGCCGTTCAAGGTGCGACTCGGTTTCAGGTTTTAAACGTAAGGCTAACATAAACACCTCCGAAGTAAATGTTATACGAGTATATCGCTATACAAGTATAGCGGTAAAGCATTAAGATGTCAAATATGTTTTAAGCACCGACCGTATGTAAGTCGAAACCGCAAGGTCTTATTATGGAACTGTCGTACTTTAAATACCGCGGGAAATCGTCATCCTTCGCTATAGGCAAAAAGGAAATGCGGCACAAATCTTCCCCTTCCCGCTGCGAACTTAATTGAATTCTCACTTTATAATCTCCGCGTTTAATTTTATAAAAACATGAAGCGGTAATAGTCGCAATTTCAATGCAATTATTCGGCACCGTAAATTTGAATTCCAAAATACGCTTTGCGTCATCGCAGATAACCGCGTCCTGCGATACATCGATGTGTAAAATCCCGCTTTCGGAAATCGTCATAATACCGACGGATTCCGGCCGGAATGAAAACCCCTGCTCAACATGTTTTTCGTTCCATTCATTAAAGGGATTTTTAAGTCCTTTGCGGAAAATATGAAATTGTCTGTAACATAAATCCAAACTGCAAGATGTATGCGATTCCCGAGCCATAGATTTTATTTATCACCTTCGGTTTTTGTAAAATTGCTTACATTACAACATTCAATTTTTTACATAATGCTTCTTGCAGTGTTTGACTAAAATTAAGTCCGGCTTTTTCCGCCTGTGCATTAAGCCAAAAAGGGATAGTCAATGTTTTTTTTACAGCCTTTTCATTCACCTTGAATTCACCACACACAAAGACAACAAAACTGTCTTTGTCGGTTTGTATTTTATTTGCCGAAGATGCGGCAGGTAAGGTATCAACGGTATAATCGTCTTGTAAAAACAATTCCATTGCCTCAACGGCATTTATATATGCTTCGGATTGACTGTCGCCTTGCGTCATACAACCGTTCAGATCGGGAAACTCAACCCAAAAACCCTCGTCCTCATAATGAAAAACGGCAGGATATATAACCTTCATTTATCAACCTCGGTTTTTGTAACCGTAAACAGTTTTTCCAAGTCGGCGATGTTGGAGGCGTCCGGATACAGTTCGGCGTAGGATGAAAAAACGGTGCGCGCCTGTTCGTCTTTTTTAAGGGCGTGCAGCACTAAAATGTAGTTTGTGCATACGTCTTTGTCGTAGGGGTGTGCTTCATATAAGGCTTCGTATTCGGTTTCGGCTTTTTCCAAATCGCCTTTTTGACCGTAAATCCAAGCAATCGATTTTTTTAAAAGAAGATTGTCTTTATCCTTTTCGAGTAAAGAACCGTATTCTTTTAAAGCGGTATTCCAGTCTTTGGCAAGGGCGGCGGTACGGCCGATTTTGAACGAAAGTTCACGGTCGCTTTTAACGCCCGTGCGCAAGGCTTTTTGATACAGTTCAAGCGCCTTGTCGTATTTTTTAAGCTCGGCGTAGGAATCCGCCAAAAGATAATATTCGCGCCCCAAATCTTCTATCATACCCGATGAGCGCGCAAGAGAGTTTGCGCCGCCTGAAGCGCAGGAAGCAAGCGCAAGTGCCGACACAAGTGTGAACACCGGTATAGGTACAAGCGGCAAAAACAAAAACGAAGGCGAATGCCTGAAAAAGCGGCGGCGCACGGCGTTTAATGTCCCAAAACGGTTTGTTCGATTTTACGCAGCTGAGAGCGGTACAATCCTGCAATATTGGAACCGTAATCGGCAATAAGCTGGATTATATTGCGCGGGGAAGCTTCGGCATCAACACCGTTTAAGCGGTCGCCCGCATCGCCCAAGCCGGGCATAATGTAGGCGGAGTCATTTAAAACGGGATCCATCCACAGGGTATAGCAGGTACAGTTATCCAAAGCACGCACAACGCGCAAACTGCCTTTGAGGGCGGCTATAACGTTAAAAAACAAAATCGAGCGAGGCTTTACGCCCTGTTCCAAAAGATATTTTACAATCGTAACCAAAGAGCCGCCAGTTGCATTCATCGGATCGGCAAAGACAAGGTCTTTACCGTCCATTTCGCTAAGATTAAAAAAGGATTTTTCCAAATCCAAAATATATTCCATATTCGATTCCAGTTTCGAATCGTCGCGCTTTATTTTAAACAAGGCAAAGGGCGTTACATAACCGTGCGAAGAATATTCTTCGATTTCTTTGGATATAATCATCGACGGAAGAAGGGCGCCGCGCAGCATAACGCACATAACCGTATTTTCGATTTTAAAATCGATGTCGGGAATTTTATGCACGGAATAGTTTTGCACGGGAACGGTAACGGGCGTTTTTACAACGAGGTAATTTTTATTGTCGGTTTGGTTTCCGGCAAAAGCCATGCGGAACAGCATTTCGTAAGCTCTTTGGCAATAGTATACGAACTCGTTGTGTCCCGTGCGTATATCGCGCAGTTTTGCGATAACGCGGGAAGCTTCGGCATGGGCTGAACGTTCGGTTGCAAACGAAAACACTTTTAAAGCCGGCACTTCTTTACAGATTTCCTGCATTAAGTGCCCCATTTCGTTAAATACGTCTATAACTTTTTTTTCTTCGTTTGCAATGGACGAGCTGAAGCCGCCGGCGGAAAGAAGGCTAAAAGAGTTCATAGCGCGCTTATACATCGCGTCCATTTGAGCCAAATAGTCCTGATCTTTTTCGGTTAAATAGCCGTCCAAGGCTTCCGCTTTTAATATAACAGTTGATTTCATACATTCTCCCGATTATTTTTTAGGCCGAAATCCCGCCAAAAGGGCGGGAGACACGACAAAGTTATCCAACACCAAAATATTTCCCGCTTCCGGCTTTACGATAATATTCGTTCCCAAAACGGCAAAGCGGAACAGTTTTTCGGCAATTTTTAAAGCGCGCTCATCGCGCATTTGAAGTTTTAAATGAACGATTACGTAATCGTCCTTATAGGGCTTTACGGTACCGGCCGCATAGTCGATAGCAAGTTCAAGTGCGGAACCGACCATTTTGGGCAAAAGCACTCCCGCCTGCGGCATATATAAACCGGCTTTTTCGTCATCCTGTATAAAAGAGCGTACCGGCACTTTTTCCGTCCCTAAAAGCGGCCAATCCGGTTCGGGAGAACCGAGCAGACGGTACAGGGCGTATTTTTTTTGCATGGAAAAAACGTCCTTATTCGACACAAAGACGGTGCCGCTGTCCGGATATGCAAGTTCAAAACCGTAAGAGGATTTTTTACGCTTAAAAAGGGTATCGCCGTCTTTTGCGCTTATATCGGCCCAGCCTTTTTTGTGCGTTAAAGCCGCATTAAGAAAAAATAAGGGATAGTTTCCGCGCAAAACGATTTGAAACGACACCTTATTCATCAAGCCCTTGCCCTGTTCGACAAAAAATGCCGCATAAACGGTAGAGGTGCGTCCGAAAATGTCCTGCAAATCGGAATCGGAAACTTCATCCGTCCATGCGCGCACAAGATTTTGAAGAAAGCTTTCGTTTCCTTTTACGGGAATGCGTAAATACATCCCCGCTCCCTCGTCGAAAAGGGTAAAAGGATCGATATGAGTTTCCGCTACGGGCGGCGTTTTACAGGCGGCGAAAAAAAGGCTCGCTGTTATACAGAGCGGCAAAACCGCACACAAAAGCGTTTTTTGTATTTTTTTTTGTGCATTATACTGCACCTTATACTTTTTCAAGGTCTGCCTTCCATACAAGATCGCCCGCTTCAACGCAAGCGGCGGAATCGGCGATTCCCGAATCCTTCCAAATTGCGTCGGCTGCAAGGGTTTCGCTCATAATGTAATCGCCGAACATTTCAAAGGCTTTGCCCAATTCTCCGTCGGGGTCGGTACCGGCTGCGACAAAAAGTTTTATGCGGTCGGTAACGTTTAAGCCGCGCTCTTTGCGCAGGTTTTGAACGCCGCGTACCAAATCGCGCACATAGCCTTCAAGCTTTAATTCTTCGGTAATTTCCGAATCGAGGGCAACCGTCAACGTTCCTTCGTTTACAACCTTTAAACTCGATTTTTCCAAACGCTCGACGATTATCTTATCTTGGGTCAATTCAATCGTTTTACCTTCGACATCGATACTTAATACCGCACCGTCAAGCACCGACTGAATCGCCTGCTGTTCGAGGTTTGCGATAATCGCAGAGGCGGACTTCATAAGGGGGCCCAGTTCTTTACCGAGGGTACGGAAATTCGCCTTTGCGCGGTATTCGACCAATTCGTCTTCGCGCTCGTGGAAAACCACCTTTTTAACGTTCAGCTCTTCGCGTATGGATTCTTCCATAGACAAAAGCACGGTTTTTTCGTCGGCATTGCGCGTAACGAATTCGACGCTTTTTAAGGGCTGGCGGATTTTTAAGTTGTACTGATAACGAAGCGCGCGTCCCATGGAAACGGCCTTTTGTACGGTTTCCATTTTAAACTCCAATTCCGTATCGCGCTTTTTGGCATCGTAAACGGGATAGTCGGCCAAGTGAATCGATTCGGGATCCGCCTTTGTGCCGGTTTTTCCGCCGCTTGCTTCCGCACCGTCCAAGCGCAGGTTTTGCCACATTGCTTCGGTAATAAAGGGAATAACCGGGGCTGCGACAAGGGCAAGGGTTTTAAGGGCGGTATACAGGCTTTCGTATGCTTCGATTTTATCTTTATCGTTTTCGCTTTTCCAAAAACGGCGGCGGCTCCGGCGGATGTACCAGTTGTTCAGCTGGTCGATAAAAGAGACAATCGGGTCTATCGCAGCGGAAAGGTCGTAGGCGTCCATCGCTTCGGTTACTTCTTTAACCGTTTTTTGCGTAATCGATAAAATCCAGCGGTCAAGGGGGTTGACGGGCGCTTTGTTTTCAAAGGCGCTGCCGCTCACTTTAACCTTATCGATGTTCGCGTATGTTACAAAAAAGCTGTACGAATTCCACAACGGAATTAAAATTCCTTTAAGAATATCGCGCACGCCCTCGTCCGAATATTTTAAGTCGTCGGCTTTAACGGCGGCCGAATGCATTAAAAACAGGCGGATAGCGTCCGCACCGAACTGCTTTATAACATCGGCGGGGTCGGTGTAATTGCGCAAGCTTTTGGACATTTTTTTGCCGTCGGAGGCAAGGATAAGACCGTTGACGATACAGTTTTTAAACGCGGGCTTATCGAACAGGGCGGCCGCCAAAATGGTGAGCGTGTAAAACCAGCCGCGCGTTTGATCCAAACCTTCGGATATAAAGTCGGCGGGAAAATGATTTTCAAAATAGTCCTTGTTTTCAAAGGGATAGTGATTTTGCGCATAGGGCATGGAACCCGATTCGAACCAGCAGTCCAATACTTCGGGAATGCGCTCCATTGTGCCGCCGCATGAACAGGGAATCGTGATTTTATCGACAAAGTGCTTGTGCAAGTCTTCGGGATATGTTCCGGAAAGCTCTTTGAGTTCTTCGCGGCTTCCGATGCAGACGGTTTTTGCGCAGTCGGGACATTTCCAAATCGGAAGCGGATTTCCCCAATAGCGGTTGCGGCTGATAGCCCAGTCGCGCGCGCCTTCAAGCCATTTTCCGAAGCGGCCCGTTTGTATGTGTGAGGGCTGCCAGGCGATTTGATTGTTCGCCTTTAAAAGAGCCGGCCTCATTTGTTCGACTTTTACAAACCAGCTTCCGATTGCGCGGTAAATAAGGGGGCTTGAACAGCGCCAGCAATGCGGATAGGCGTGCAAAATCTGTTCGCGCTTGACAAGCTTTTTTTCGCTTTTAAGGCGCTCGATAATATCCTTATCGCAGTCTTTTACAAAACGTCCCTCGTAATCGCTCACTTCGGATGTGAACTTACATTCGCCGTCAATCGGACACACCGTCGGAACTCCCGTTCCCTTAAAGATTTTATTGTCGTCTTCACCGAAACCGGGAGCCGTATGAACAAGGCCGGTTCCGTCTTCGGTTGTTACAAAGTCGCCGTTAAAAACGCGGAATGCGCCGATTGAAGCGGGATTTCCGTCCGAGCCGTCGGTTTTTTCGGCTAAAGAAGCAAAATAAGGGAACAGAGGTTCGTAGCGCATATCGAGCAGTTCGCTTCCCTTTTTTTTCCATACAATCGTATAATCGGCTTCGTTTTTATAATAAGCGCACAAGCGCGATTCGGCTAAAATATAGTATTCATCGCCGTCTTTTACTTTGACGTAATCGATGTCCGCCCCTGCGGTAAGACCGAGGTTAGAAGGCAGTGTCCAAGGGGTGGTCGTCCATGCCAAAAAGTAGGTTGAACCGTTTAATACGTCTTTATCGTCAAAACCTTCGGGTATGCCGTTTACTTTAAAGCGCACCGTGATTGCGGGATCGTGCACATCTTTGTAGCCGCCCAAATTCAATTCGTGATTTGAAAGCACGGTTGCACAGCGGGGGCAATAGGGCAAAATATAATGACCTTCGTATAAAAGTCCCTTTTCCCACAAACGTTTCATAACCCACCAAATGGATTCCATATAGTCGGGGTTCATGGTTTTATAGTCGTTTTCAAAATCGACCCAGCGTCCCAAGCGGGTTACCGTTTGCTTCCATTCTTTTACATAGCGCAGCACGCTTGCACGGCATGCTTCATTGAATTTATCGATACCGTATGTTTCGATATCGGCTTTACTGTTGAGTTTTAATTCTTTTTCGATGAGATTTTCGACCGGAAGGCCGTGGCAGTCCCAGCCGAAGCGGCGTTCCACCTTTTTACCCTTCATCGTGTGATAGCGCGGTATAATGTCCTTTATCGTGCCGGGAATAAAGTGCCCGAAATGGGGTAAACCCGTTGCAAAGGGAGGTCCGTCATAAAACACATATTCATCGCAGCCTTCCCGCTGCTCTACCGATTTTTGAAATACATTATTTTTTTCCCAAAAGCTCAGGATTTCTTCTTCCTGTTTGGAAAAATCGACTTTGGGATCAACCGCCTTATACAAAATAAAACCTCTCAAAAAAATAAATTCGGATATATAGTATAAAAGTATACTGTAAAAAGGAAAAAAATACTAGTACTGTTTTCAAACCGTGCATCCGTGCACGGTTTGAAACTTGAGTTTTATAAAGCACCGAGCGCTCTATAAAACTCATTTATCTGCGGCTTTTTCCGGCATCCGTGCCGGGATATCAAAAAGCTTCCGCGTAACACTTTATATTTGATTTACTTTATGGTTCTGTACACGGATGTGCAGAAAAACCGTTGATAATCAATTTTATGCGAAGCATAAAATTGGAGTTCAAAACCGAACAGGAGGTTCGGTTTTGAACTATTTGCGGGCGCGAAACCCCATCGCACACCTTCTATTATCTCCATGTTAAAACAACAATAGTGTAGTGTCCCTGCCTTCACCGTTGTTTCAAATCCCGTACAAGGAGGTACGGGAAAGCCATAAATAATCGGTTTTACGCGGAGCGTAAAACCGGAGTTGAAAACCGAACAAGGACGTGAGGTTTTCAAACTACATCCGTGCACGGTTTGAAACTTGAGTTTTATAAAGCACCGAGCGCTCTATAAAACTCATTTATCTGCGGCTTTTTCCGGCATCCGTGCCGGGATATCAAAAAGCTGCTTTCATTGTCAATTCGGCGGTTTTGTGCTATAATCGGCTTATGAGTACAGTCAGAAAGATGCCCATAGGCGTGCAAAGCTTTGAAAAACTTATAACAAACGATTTTTTTTATATTGATAAAACCGCTCATATATGGAATTTGGTAAAAGATCCCGCCCCATATTTTTTAAGCCGGCCGCGCCGTTTCGGAAAAAGCCTGTTTCTTTCAACACTCAAAGCCTATTTTCTCGGTCAAAAAGAACTCTTTAAGGGCTTGGCGCTTGAAACATATGAAGAAGCCGAAAAAGAAAAACGCGAAATCTGGCAGGAATATCCGGTACTCTATTTGGATTTTAACCCTTCAAAATATGAAACACGGGAAGATTTGGAAAGTCTTTTAAATAATCATCTGTGCAGGTGGGAAGAACTCTACGGCCGTAAAGACTCGGAAAATACGATTACCGAACGCTTTTTCGGTGTAATCAACCGCTCCTGCGAAAAAACGGGCAGACAGGCGGTTATCCTCATCGACGAGTACGATAAGCCGCTTTTACAAACCATGTGGAAAGACGAAAACCTCAACGAAATATACCGCACCGTTCTTAAAAGTTTTTTCGGCGTTATAAAAAGTGCCGACCAATATATCCGCTTTGCCTTTTTAACCGGAGTTACCAAATTCAGCAAAGTAAGTATCTTCAGCGATTTGAATAACTTACGCGATTTAAGCCTTCTTTCGGATTATTCGGGTATCTGCGGCATTTCGCAGGAAGAACTTGAAAAAGGCTTTGTGCCCGAAATTAAAAACCTTGCCGAAAAAAACAGCTTGAGCTATGAAGAAGCCCTTGCAAAACTAAAGCAGCGCTATGACGGCTATAAATTTGCTCGGAAAGGAAGCGCAATGTATAATCCCTTCAGTTTGCTCAATGTGTTTGCATCGGGAGAATTTTCAAGCTATTGGTTTGCAACGGGAACGCCCACCTTTTTGGTCGACTATCTTAAAAAAGCCTATTACAATATTCCCGACCTTGACGGAAACGTCAAAATCAACGAAGCGGGTTTGGAAACCTACCGGGCCGATGCCGTAAATCCCCTGCCCATACTGTTCCAAGCGGGCTATGTAACGATTAAAGACTATAACGATTTTGCAGGCCTGTACCGTTTAGGCTTCCCCAACGATGAAGTGCGTTACGGTTTTTTGGATAATTTACTGCCCGCATACACTTCCGTGCGAAGCGATAAAACGGGGCTTTCAATTTGGGAGTTTTACGAGCAGATAGAAGCGGCGGACATTGACGGCTTTATGGAAAAGCTGAAAGATATCATCTCAGGCATTCCCTACGACAGTCTTACCGAAAAAGACTTGGCTTTGCGCGAGCAAAATTACCAAACGGCAGTCTATCTTGTCTTTGCCCTTATGAACCAATTTGTACATACGGAAGTTCACTGCGCCGCAGGCAGGGCCGACTGCACAGTCGAGTTTAAAGACAAGGTGTACATCTTCGAGTTTAAGCTCACGTCCAACGGCACGGCCGAAGATGCCCTGAAGCAAATACGCGAAAAAGGCTACGCCGACAGGTACTCCGGAAGCGGCAAAAAAGTTATAGCCGTCGGTGCAAGCTTTGATGAAAAAAAGCGGACGATTAAAGACTGGATTATTGAGTGAGGAACGGGCATAGAATCGCACCGGACGTGCGATTCTATGCGGCAAGTTTCGCAAGCGAAACTTGGAGGCGTGCAGCCTTGTCCACATCCCGCCGTCTTTCGAACACAGGGAAACACAAACCGAACCTGCGGTTTGCCCTGCATAAAAATAAAAGCGGCATTGAAAATGTTTTGTGAAAGTAGTAAAAAATCGGGAAAATGCAGTTTTTATGGGGAACCGTGTGTAATTCCTACAGCTTGTATATCGCTCTATTTATACTGTATACTTATTACATCACAGTAAAAATCATGCCGAAGGGGAAAACAGTGCTCAAAAAGCTCTTATGTATCTGTTTTGCAGTTATTGCCGTAACGGCTTGTTCGTTTAATGAAAAAGCTTTAGGCAGTATTGATGTTGAAGAAAGCCGCATTTTGGAAGTATATCTTGTTAACAATAAAACACCGCTGATTGTGTTTTCAAAAGAAAAAGAGGGCCTTATTTCCACCCTTACCGAATATTACATTCAGCATAAAAAAGAAGTGTCGGGGCCTTACAACGAGCGTCCGATTGTGCGCCTTTCTCCCGATAGAAAAACATATGCATATTGCGCTAAATCGGAAGGTAAGTGGAGCCTTACCGCGGGAAAAGAAAAAGCGGGTCCCTTTGATGAGATTATCGATTTTTCATTTTTCCCCGACGGAACGGCATTGGCATACAGAGTCCGCATAGACGGCAAAGAATACGTTTTTACCGGAAAAGAAAAAGCAGGCCCCTTCGAAAACACATCCGATATATTGTTTGCTCCGGACGGCGCGCCTGACGGCTGTACATTCGCATATAGTGCCCGCATGGACGGCAAAGAATACGTATTCACCGGAAAAGAAAAAGCGGGCCCCTTTGAAGAGGTTTCACACTTGGCCTTTTTTCCGAAGGACAATACGGTAACGTATGAAGCCCGTATAGACCGAAAATGGTATATTATGACGGGAACCGAAAAAGCCGGCCCCTTTGATTACTATATCGACGATATGGCATTCTCCCCTGACGGGAAAACACTTATATATACGGCTGTAATAGGCAACAAGCGGTACCTCTGTGCAGGGAAAGAAAAGGCAGGCCCCTTTGAAAGTATTTCCGATTTAGTGTTTTCTCCGAACGACAATACTTTAATATATAGCGCGTCCATAGGTGAAAAACGGTACGTTATTACGGGTAAAGAAAAAGCCGGCCCTTTTGACGATACGTCCGGCTTTTTGTTTTCGCCGGACAGCGCGCCGGACGGCGGTACGTTCGTATACAAGGCACTCATAGACGACAAATGGTATATTATTACGGGTAAAGAAAAAACGGGTCCCTTTGATGAAGTCTTTGAATTCGTTTTTTCTCCGGACGGCGGCAAATCCGCATACACTGTCGTCATAGACGGCAAATTTTATTTTTTCGAAGGAAGCGAAAAAAACGGCCCCTTTAATACGGTCGCGGGATTAACCTTTTCCCCCGACGGAAAAACACTGGCATATGTGACAAAATCCGACGACAATGAATGGTATGTATGCGCAGGAACTGAAAAAAGCGGCCCCTTTTACGATATCGGGTGGCTGACATTTTCTCCCGACGGAACGGTTTTAACCTATGCGGCGGAAACGGACAGCGGCCGTTATATATTTGAGGGGAAAGAAAAAATCGGCCCCATTGACGATGCCTATCCCATAAATGTTTTTCCCTATAGAAAACTGTTTATGTACGCGGTACAAAAAGAGAATAAGGGTTTTATCATAGACGGAAAAGACGAAGACGGTCCCATTGATGATATCGATATTTTCAACATTAAAATATCGCCGGACGGAAGTAAATTGGCGTACGAGACTGAAATAGGCGGCAAATGGTATGTCAATTTAAACAAAGAAAAAACCGGCCCTTACGATACCGTGCACGATTTGGAATTTTCTCCCGACAGCAGTACACTCGCCTACATTGCCGAACTGGACTGGCAAACATTTATCGTCGCAGGAAAAGCACAGGACGGTCCCTTTAACGCTGTTACCGATTTCCGATTTTCCCCCGACGGAAGCACAGCGGCATACACCGCTCAAAAAGACGGAGAAATCATCCACAAAGTTTTTATTGACGGTATCTCATATCCGGGTACAATCACATCGGACGGAAAAACGGTATACATAAAAAACGGACAAGTTATGGTGCATAAATAAAAATAAGGAGGATGTCCATGCAGGAGAAAAAAATACGTATTGAAAAAAACTCCGTTCAGGAAACGCTTATTGTTCCCCTTTACGGAAGAAAAATGTGTGCCGAAAAATTTCCTGACTTATATAACGATATGTCGGCAAAAAAGCTGTGCGAAAAGCTGGATTACGATTTTTCCGAACAGGAAGCAAAAAAAGATTCGTTTGCCTACGAATTCGGCGCCCTTGAAGCGGCAATGCGGCAGCTTGACATTATGTACGAAATTAACGACTATCTAAAAACGCATCCTAAAGCCGCAGTCGTTAATTTGGGCTGCGGTTTGGATCAAACGGGAAAAACCTGCGACAACGGAAGCTGCCGCATAATCAACGTCGATTTTCCCGACGTTATAAAAATCCGTACGCAGCTTATACCTGTAGGTGAGCGCGAAAAAAACATCGCCTGCGATTTAAAAGATTACTCATGGATGAAAGAAGTCGCCGGGGATAACGGCGCCGTATTTTTTGCGGCGGGCGTATTTCACTACTTTAAAAGAGAAGACGTAAAAAATCTTGTTTTAGAACTTTCACGGCGTTATCCGGGCGGCCGCTTGATTTTCGATACGGTCGGCAAAAAAGGCTTGGAGTTAATGCTTTCAAAAAGCTTAAAAAACATGGGCATAAGCGATGTGGGCGGTTTTTTCAGCGTAAACAATGCCGCTCGTCAGTTAAACTGGTCGGATAAAATACGGGTAACAAGCAAAGGCTATATGCTCGGCTACTACGATATGAAAAATCCGGGCATTAAGGGAGCGCACCGTTTTTTAGCAAAAATCGGCGATTCCCTTTTAAAAATGGCAATTATCCGTATGGACTTTTCGGCATAAGAAAAGCCGCATGTTTAAAAGCTTCAGCTGAGCAGCATATTTGTTTTTTTTTAGTTTCACACCTCCGTGCGGAAAAATCAACGTACTTCCCGCAAAAAAGCATCTTTAAAGCCCCATAAAACAAAGCGCTTTAAGATAACCGGATATTCGTCTTTATTTAACGGACCTATAATAACTTGATAAGCGCCCGGCACTTTTTCCGACTTGATAAGGCGAAGGGGGTACTTGTCCGCATATTTTTCAAAGACGTCGGCTATATTCGCCTCATTTTTATACGTGGCAAGCTGTATACAATAACTTCCCCTGCCCAAAGAAGCAATACCGTCTATAAGATATGCATCCTTATGTACTGATTCGACTATTTTTGAGTAATCGTACTTTTCGGATTTTGAAGGCTCTGTAAATGTAAGTTCGGCTTCAGTTTCCGCCGGTTTTTCGGTATACACAAAATAATCCGGCAGTATTTCTGCTGTTGCATCTTCATCCGTATCCGCGGTATCCGAATCTATAACCGCAATTTCGGCTGCGGCGGGAGGATTGCTTTGCGCTTCGATTAAAACATTCGGTTCTTCCGCCGCAACGGCATTTTCCGTTTCGATTTCGGGTTCGATTACGGTTTTTTCGGAAACGGATTCTTCTTCGATTACAGCCGAAACTTCAGGCACGCTCTCGGCAAGGTCCGCATTGTCGGTATTTTCGGCAAGCTCTCCCTCGATTATCGGTTCATCGGCCGCTACGTCAGCCGTTGCATCGGCCAGCACGTCGGATGATACGTCAGCTATCGGTTCGTCGGAAAAAACAAAAACCGTATCAACCGGCTCCTCGGCGGGAGGCTCTTGCGCCGCAACCGGTTCTCCGTTTTCTGCGGGAATATGTTCCGCAATTTCTGCCGGTACTTCATTTTCAAAATCGGATACGGCAATAACGGGAGTCGAATCTTCCGCCGAAGGTTCGGCCGTTTGCTCAGGAATTTCGGCAACTTGTACGGGCGGTTCTTCAAAAACGGCACTTGAATCTTCAGCGGAGGATTCAGCCGCTTGCGTATCGGCAAAAGGAGTAAAAACGTAGCCGGTTTCTTCCGCAGCGGGAAGGTTTTCAACTGCGTTTTCGGCAGCTTCAAGCACACTATCGGCGGTACTGTGAACATCTGCCGCGTGTACGGCGGCGGTAATTTCAGGTTCGACGACAGCGACTTCGGTCGAATCGGCTATCGTCGGTTCGGGCAGCGCCGGTACAGTATCACTGTGCGTTTCGGCCGTTACGGGTTCCTGCACCGTTACGGGAGATTGTACCGAAGCCGCAGGAGAAACGGCTTCAAATGCCTTTGACAAAACCGACATCTCCATATCGCTGCCGTTTTTGGTTATTTGCACGATGCTGTTTGAATCTTTTGTAATAAAAAGCCGTTGTGCCGCTTCCGGCGATAATATAACGGCAATTCCCTCGGCAGCGCTGAAAGTTCCGAAAACCAATGCTTCCACACTTACCTTTGCGGCAGGATTTGTAATAAGAACCGTATCGCCGGGCAAAAATGCTGCCGTTTTTACATAAAGTCCCGGAGGCAGCTCTCCCCCATTTGCAACCACGGCCCTTCCGTCAAGCGACGGTTTAGATGCTGACATAAAAAGAAAAAAAATCAAAACCGAGCTTATTATTTTTATACTGTGTTTTTTTATCATACAAAACCTCTTACCGTACCCCTTGTAATATCTTTTCGATAGCATAACCGACTTCTTTTGCGACACGCTTTAGCGCTTTGCTGTCGGTTTCCCCTTCATATTTTTGTCCGATATCCTGTTTTTTTTCCGCTATGCAGGTTTTATTTTTTACGCGAAAAATACGCCAATCTATGCTTTGTATATCGGAAAAAACAATCTTTGCCGGATTTTCAGGAATAATATCATTATAACGCACTGTAATTTGTACCATAATATCAAAAAAACCTTCCGCACTGTTTTTTAACGCTTCGGCAAGAGCTTGATTTATATCGGCATCGGTTTTTGCGGCGGCAACACTTGAAACGATATACCCGCTGTCGAACAGGGTTTCAAGCACTTCATTTTCAACGGCAATTGTAGTACCGCGCAACAAATCGACCCCGGCATCTTTTTGATACATAAATACGCTTACGGAAGAAGCAAACGAAAAAACCGCCGAGAAAAAAAATAATATAAAAAATGAAAATCGTACTGCGGTTTTCATTTTCCCCTCCGTATCAATCATGTTTTATCCTTATTTTATTGTCGGTTTTTTTTCCAACAGTATTAACAAAAAAAAGCTTATGATTGAAGAAAGCCCTTTTTTGTGATAGTATCAAAATCAGATGAAATATTTTGCAGTACAGGTGCGGACTCTAAAAGAAGACTCGTATATAGCGCAGCTCAACGAATATTTGCGTTTTCGCCACGATAAGCAGGAATTTATGTTCCCGAAACGGAAATTATCCGTTCGGCGCATGGGCAAAACAAGTGATGAAATTCGCCCCGTTTTTCCCGGCTATATCTTTGTTGCCGCAGATGAAATAGATCCGGAACTTTTTAATATTATGAGGGGAACAAAGAATTTTACCCGTTTTTTAAAAAACAATAAAGAAATCACACCGATAACGGGGCGGGATTTAACGGTATTGCAGCATTTTTTACATTTCGGGGGCTTAGCGGATACATCGCTGGTTACGTTTGATGAAAATGATCGTATCATTGTAAAGTCGGGGCCTATGCAGGGCTTGGAAGGATTGATTGTAAAAGTCGATAAACGTAAAAAACGGGCAAAAATATCCCTCGATTTTGCAAATGAAAATTTTTTAATAGATCTTGCCTTTGATGTTTTGGAGGAGCACAGCCGTGAAGTCTAAAAATATAAAACAAAATAAAACCAAAACAATCGAAATTCACCGTTCGCCCGTATTTTACAGCGACAAACAAGACGAACATCTTTTATATGCCGTATTGGTACGAAGCCCCGTATCGGACGGTACAATCCGCGACATACGGCATTCGTCTTTACCCGAAGGCTACCGATTGTTTACGGCAAAAGACATTCCGGGCGAAAACAAAATACATACGTTTAATACCGAATTTCCGCTGCTTGCAGCCGAAACAATCTCATATGAGGGAGAGCCTATCGGAATTCTTACAGGTCCCGATTATATACAACTCAATCAGCTTTTAGCGGAATTGGAAATTACATATACACGTTCATTTCCCGATAAAAATAAAACGGATAAAGAAATTGCGGCAAGCCGTCGCTACAGTTTCGGCAATTTCGATAAAGCATGGAGTACATCGCAATTCAAAAGCGACAAAACGTATAAACTCAATGTACGGTTTCCCTCTCATACGGAAACGGACGGTGCTTTTTGCCGTTTTCAAAACAACGAACTTACCGTTTATACACCCAGCCGCTGGCCGAGTCATTTATATCACAATATGTGTTCCGTTTTAAACATCGATAAATCACGCATACAATTATACAAAACACCCTCTTCTTCCGCAAAAACAAATGCTCCGTGGCATAACAGCGTTTTAAGCATTCAATGTGCGCTTGCGGCAATACTTACCGAAGCTCCCGTTTTACTGAGTCTCTCACGCCGCGAACAGCTTTTATATATAGATAATCCGCTGCCCGTAACGATTCGGCATAAAACGGCTTTGAACGAACAAGGCTCGATAACCGCAGCTTCCGTCCGTATTGAAATAGATGCGGGGGCCTTTAATCCCTTTATATCGGCTATTCTTGACAGACTCGCCGTTTCCTGCATAAGCATATATAAACCTCAAAATCTTATTGTAGAAGGCTTTGCCTACCGTTCCCGGACGGCGCCCGGAACGGCCTCCATGCAATGGGCCGACTATCACGGATTTTATGCAATAGAATCTCAAATACAGGAATTGTCGCGTATTTCCAATTTAAATTCCGTTGACGTACGTTTAAAAAATATATTCGATACGCATAAAACACGGCATTCCTTCCCTTTTAAATTTGAAACGTCCCCTATTCATGATGTTATACACGATGTGATTAAAAGAAGCGATTTTTACCGTAAATATGCAAGTTATAAATTAACCGGCTTACAATCGCATTATTTGTTTTCCACTGTTCCGATACGGGGAATCGGATTTTCCTGCGCATATGAAGGTAACGGTTTTTTAGGTACGGAAGTTAATTCTTTACGGCAAAGTTTGGAAGTTTCTATGGAAAAAGACGGCAGTGCGGTTATCTACGCACAAGCTTCATCGGCAACGGTATCGAGTATTTGGAAAAATATAGCCGCCGACCTTTTATCAATTCCGACAAAATCGATTGTTATTGACAGTTGTAATTCACACAGTGAAGAAAACGATTTGCCCGAAACGATTATAAGCAACATAAGTATTATGACTCAATTATTAAAAAAATGTTGCGAAGCTATACAAAAGCTCCGATTCCGCCAACCGCTTCCGATACGGGTTAAACGAAGCCTTGCTCCAGGTAAAAAAAACATGTGGAATTATGACGATTTTTGCGGCACCCCTTTTTATACAACCTCATGGGCGGCGGCTGCGGCGGAAGTGGAATTAAATCCCAAAACCTATACGTATACAGTACGGAACATTTGGGTAACCATAGACGGGGGAACCATTTTATATGATTCAAAAGCGGAATCGGTTATACAACAATGCATAAAGCGCTTGTTTTCCTGTTCCGAAGAATTCCAAACCAATCCGATACCGACGGTTTTTATCAATTTTATTCCCGGAGAAAGCGAGCCGAAGCAAATAGGTGAACTCATATTCAATGTTTTGCCGGCCGCCATAGGCAGTGCAGTATCACAAGCTTTAGGGTACAGAATTGCCGATTTTCCTATCGGCCCGGAAACAATTTATACGCATATACATAAAACCCTCGACGAACATCAAAAGGAGCAGCCGGATGCGAATCCCGTTAAAAATTAACCATAATTCCGTAACTGTCAACTGCGAACCCGATCAACCGCTTGCCTTTGTTTTGCGCAATTTAAATCTGTTTTCGGTAAAATGCGGCTGCGGCAAAGGTCTTTGCGGCGTATGTACGGTTCTTATCGATGAAAAGTCGGTACCTTCATGTCTTATTCCGGTTTCAGCCGTAAAAGATCAAAATATTATAACTTTGGAACATTTTATGAAAACCGATGCATATTCCGATATTTCGCAGGCTTTTGAAAAAAACGATGTAAAACTGTGCGGATTTTGCAATGCCGGCAGAATCTTTGCAATACATGAAATTCTCGAGCAAAGTCAAAGACCGGAAAAACAATTGATAGGAGAATTTTTACGAACATTTTCCTGTCCTTGTACGGAAGACGACCTTTTAGTAAAAACCGCTTTAACGGCGGCAGATATACGCAGAAAACGTCTGGGGAGCATAAAATATGGATTACGTTAAACCCGATACTTTTTTTGTTTCCAATTTAACCGATGCTTTGCAGCAGCTTAAAAACATACCCTCCCTAACGGTTTTGGCGGGCTGTACCTCTTGTATAAAATCTTTAAACGGTACCAAAATACGCTTGCCGCCTGCCGCCCTTTTTATACGGCATATCGAAGAATTGCAAACCGTAGATAAAAAAGAACGTTTTATAGGTTTCGGTGCGGCAGTAAGTTTAAACCGCATTTTAGAATTGGGGAAAAAGCGTATTCCCGATTTTTTATATGATGCCGTTTCTTCGGTAGCTTCTCACAATATCCGCAACTTAGCCACCATAGGCGGAAATATATGTAAAGCAGATCATAAAATGAGTCTATATGCACCGCTTTTGGCAATGGACGCCCGTCTTGAGTTTAAAAGCATAACCGAAACAGTACAGATTCCTATGTCAAAATTCAGTGAAGTTCCGCAAGGCTTTTTGCTCACCAAAGTTCTTATTCCCATGCAGGATTGGTCGGTAACCGCCTTTAACCGGCTCGGCCCCTCATACGAAATAAATCATCTTTCGGTATCTTTTACGTTTTTAGCTGATACGACAAAAGGAATACTGGGAGATATGAGGGCGGCGTTTTGCGGCCCCGTATCCATACGCAGTCACGAACTTGAAAACTCCATTATAGGTTCCCGGCTGCCTTTAAATGAACGCGATATTGAAAACCTGCTTTCTTCGGCTTCACGCTTGTATGATGACGAATTGATACGCCAAAACAAGGATTGTGCGCCCCTATTAAAAAACCAATATATGAATTTACTTCAATATTCTTTAAAAACGCTTATGTGATTTCGAATCAGCGAATAAACATAGCATCGCCGTATGAAAAAAAGCGATAACGGCTTTTAACCGCTTGTTCATATGCATGTAAAATGTGCTCTCTTCCGGCAAAAGCGCTTACCAGCATCAAAAGAGTCGATTCGGGCGTATGAAAATTCGTAATAAGACGATCTACGACATTAAACGTGCATCCCGGATATAAAAAAATGTCGGTAGAAGAAGTTCCGCTGCACAAGCGTCCGTTTTTCCATGCAGACTCCAATGTTCGTACGGCAGTCGTGCCTACCGCCGTTATGGGACGCCCGTCCCGTTTAGCCGAATTTACTTCAAAAGCCGTTTGTTCCGATACGGTATAAACTTCACTGTGCATAACGTGATCTTCTATATTTTCGGTACGGACGGGTAAAAAAGTTCCCAAGCCGACATGAAGGGTAAGATTGGCCATACGGATTCCCTTAGCCTTTAATCGCTCAAGAATGCGGTCGGTAAAATGTAAGCCGGCTGTAGGGCATGCGATGGAACCTGAAATCGCCGCATAGACATTTTGATAGCGGCTGCTGTCTTCGGCCGTATCGGCTCTTTTTATGTAGGGCGGCAAGGGCATATGACCGTTACGTTCAAACCAGTTTTCATCAAGTAAAACCTCATCCGAGCTTACGTTTTTTTTGTGCATTCCGCCAAGCTGCGAGCGGACAAAGACGAGAGTACGAAATTCCGTTCCTTCATCGGCGGCAAAATCGACAATCGATCCTACAGTTCCGTCTTGAAAACGATAACGGCTGCCCGGACGATGTTTTTTCGCATTTTTTACCATAGCACGCCACAGTTCTTTCGGTTCGCCGTTTCCGCAGTGTTTTGACAGTTCCGCATGTGTTTGTTCCGCATGTTCGCCTATTTTTTCAATCAGCAAAAATTCCGCAGGTTTTGAAGAAGCCGAATCAAGTTTTACGGCAAAACAGCGTGAAGGACGTACCTTTGAATTATTAAAAACCATAAGGCTGTCTTTTTCCATGAGGTCCGGTAAATCTTCTATCATATAATGTGCAAGATTTCCGTCCGTTTTATTTAAAACCATCAATTTGTCTTCTCCGCGCACCGAAGAAGGATATTGCGCTATTAAATCTTCGGGGAGATTAAAATAAAAGTCTTTCGTCAGCATGTACGGCTTTTCCCTGTAATCCCAAATGTGTATACGCTTTATCGGTAACCGTGCGCCCGCGCGGGGTACGCTGCAAAAGGCCCGATTGTATCAAATAGGGTTCATAATAATCTTCAAGCGTATCGACCGATTCCCCGATTGAAATGGCCAGGGTTTCCGCTCCTACCGGGCCGCCGCCGAAATTTTCGATAATAGAACGTAAAATCGCACGATCATAATGTTCCAAACCTAAAGCGTCGATTTCCAATTTATCCAAACCCGCGCGGGCAATATCCTTCGTAATATGTCCGCCTCCCAGTACTTGTGCAAAATCCCGCATACGGCGTAAAATACGGTTCGCGACACGGGGTGTACCGCGGGAACAATCGGCCATAATAAAGGCGGCATCCTCATCAATGCCGATGTTCAAAATACCGGCGGAACGCTTGATAATGGCGGAAAGTTCTTCACGTTTATAAAAGCCGAAACGCTGGACTATTCCGAATCGGCTTATAAGCGGACTGGAAACCATACCGGCTTTGGTAGTCGCACCGACGAGGGTAAAAGACGGAATGGGAATACGAACCGTACGTGCCGCCGCCCCCTGCCCTATAACCCAATCAAGTTCATAATCTTCCATTGCAATATAGAGCATTTCTTCTATTGCCGGTTTTAATCTGTGTATTTCGTCGATAAAAAAAACGGTGCGCTCGCTTATTGTCGATAAAATTCCCGCAAGGTCTTTGGGCTTATCCAAAGCGGGCGCACTCGTCACTTTAAAATCGGCGCCCAATTCCCGCGCAGTAATTTGTGCAAGCGTCGTTTTGCCCAATCCGGGCGGCCCGATTAAAAACAAATGGTCCAAACTTTCGGAACGCTCGCGGGCAGCTTTTATAAATACGCTTAAATTTTCTTTTATCTTTGTTTGACCTAAAAAATCATTTAGGAATTTCGGCCGAAGATTTAAATCCTGATCTTCTTCCATTTGTACCGCAGCCCTAAGTATATTTTCAGTCATAATTTCTCCGTTATGCAAGCTCAACAATAGCGCGGCGGAAAAGAATTTCCTCTTGAGCGACTTTATTTTTGGCCATAAAATCCGTATCCGATGATAACAAGTGCAGCAAATTTTCCACCGTTTGCTCGCAGCGGGATTTATCATAGCCCATATTTACTAAAGCGGAAATGACATCCGACCAGGGCGAATACGAGTTTTCGCGTATACGGCCGTTCGATACGTTTGAGCTGTCTTCCAGATTCAGTTTACCTTTTAAGGTAAGCATCATTTTTTGTGCCGTTTTTTTACCGACACCGGGAATTTTTTCCAGTTTGCCGATATCTTCGGAATCCAAAGCCGCAGCTAAATCGCCGGCATTTATCGAAGATAATATGCGAATGGCAGCCTTAGCGCCGACTCCTTCAACCTTCATTAAATCAAGAAAAACGGATCGCTCGTTTGCCGTCGCAAAGCCGAACAGTTTCATCGAATCTTCGCGGTGATACAACCATGTGTACACTTTTACCGTTTCGCCGACAGGACCGAGTGCATCAAGACTTGTAAGGGGCACGGTCAATTCCCATTCCAAACCCTGTGTTTGTATGCAAAGCGTTTGTGAAAATTTAAAAGTCACCGTTCCGGTTATGCTGTTAAACATTATATTACTATAATCGTATCGTCACTTTTTTTCAAGTAAAAAAAGATATTCGGTAACATGCGTATTGCGGTTTTTCAAATTGCGGCTTGCCCGAAAGGTATTATACGGAGATTCAAATACCTGCAAATTACCTTTCGATTTCAGTATGTTTACGAGTGCGTCTTTCGAAATAAAGCCTTCCGAGTTAAACGAAAGAAGAACGAATTTTGCTTTTAAGGCGTCGATAAGTTCTATAAGAGCCTTTTGCGCTTCTTTTCCTTTATTATATACCGAACGGTTCCAATCTGCCGGGATTCCTGATACCGGACTTATATTGTGCGGTTTTTTGTTTTCCGCAATAATATTTAACATAAAATAATTGGAACCGTAGGGATGCTGGTTATAAGGCGGATCCAAATATGCAAGATCCACTTCCGGAACCTCATAGGCAAGTTCGTTTGCATCGCGCCGGTGTATTGAAACGTCACAATCATAATTACTGAATAGAGGGAACGAAAGATTGATATTGCCGATAATACGGCTGAGCGCATCACGGTTTTTCCCGCCGAATTCTCCGATACCTGTTTCCCGATTTTTATAAAATCCTTTAAAAACGCCGGCGGTATTTGCATGTACCGATGCTTCGGCCATAAGCGGGGAAATAAAATACGGATGCAGTCGCTGCGGATAGGTATCGATAAAACTGCGTGCGGTATCTATATAAGCGGCGTTTCTTCGCGTGTAAAAAACCCGCTCGCCTTTTTTAATATTGGAATCGTTTTGGGGTGCATAGGATTCGCTTAAAATACCGTACTTCCAATTGCCGTCAAATTCACAATCTTCAAGATGATCTTTTAAATCGCAAAAAAAACCGCGCAATTCGACCATATCGCGGTCGGCGGCATTGGAAAGATAGCATGTATTTATCATATAACTGTATAATTCCAAATCGTTTGCAATTAAATATGACGCATTTTTTTTAAAATACCGCGCGACAATACCGGAGCCTGAAAATACGTCAAAAAAACGCAATTTATCTGCGTTAAGGCGCTTTTTTACAATATCGACGGCATCACCGATAAAATCAAGGAGCAAACGTTTATTACCCAAATACGTAATAAGCTGTTCCGAAAGGTATTCTGCATTTTCAGTTTCGATTATATGTTCACCAACCATAATACGTCCAATAAATAAAAGTTATAGCACAGTATGAATATGAGTAATAGCCGCAGCTAAAGCATCGGCGGCATGATCGGGCTTGGGAAGTTCGGATAAGCCCAGCAATAATTTAACATATTGTTGAACAAGGATCTTGTCCGCCCTTGCGGTACCGGAAACGGCTTTTTTTATACAGTTGGGTGAATATTCAAAAAGAGGAACGGCATTACGGCTCAGACAAAGGGTTACGGTGCCCCGTGCTTCGGCAACGACAAGTGCACTGGTTACATTTTTTGCAAAATATAAAGTTTCCATACCGGCTTCATTCGGATTATACATATCCAAAATATTTTGAAGCTGATCATAGATATATAAAAGGCGTTCGCCTCTTTTCATATCTTTTTCAGTTTCTATTACGCCCCACCCTACACTGCGGTAACGCGAATCCGCATAATCAATAACAGCCCAGCCGGTAGAAGCAAGTCCCGGATCTATTCCCAATACGCGCCGGAACGAAGTCATTTTCAATAAAGGGGCGCTGCCGGAAACGTTCTTTTCGGTTCCCGGCATTGAACAAAACGTCACCGATTTATTCTGCTTCAAAACCCTCAGGAATATCGATGTTCGAGTACACGTTTTGTACGTCGTCATCTTCTTCCAAACGGTCTATAAGCTTTAAAACCTTCCGTGTCGTATCGGCATCCAAACTGGAATAGGTATCGGGAACCATGGAAATACCCGCAGAAACCGATTCGTAACCCTTATTTTGTAAAAACTCAAGAACGGTTTCAAAATCGGCCGGATCCGTGGTAACGGTGATAACTCCGCTGTCGGCGGCAATATCTTCCGCTCCCGCCTCAAGTCCCGCTTCCATCAGCTCGTCTTCATTGACCGCTTCGGCATCGTATTCGATAACCCCCTTACGGTTAAACATATAGGCAACCGAACCGGTAGCTCCTAAGTTACCGCCGCTTTTTGAAAAGATATTGCGTACATTCGCCGCAGCACGGTTATTGTTATCCGTAAGTACTTCAACCAAAACGGCAACACCGCCGGGACCGTAGCCTTCATAGATTTTTTCTTCGTATACGGAACCTCCGAGTTCTCCCGTGCCTTTTTTTATAGCCCGTTCAATATTATCTTTAGGCATGTTTGCGGCACGGGCTTTGAGTATCGCAGTACGAAGCCGCGGATTGGAAGCCGGATCGCCGCCGCCCATTCTGGCGGAAATGGAGATTTCCTTGATAAATTTCGTAAACAGCTGCCCCCGTTTTGCGTCGGCAGCACCTTTTGCGTGTTTAATGGTCGCCCATTTACTATGTCCTGACATCGAAACTCCTATCACATATAAAAATACATTATATTATACCATAAGCTGAATTCTCTGTCAATTCAGCATTAAAGGTGCATGTATGGCAAAAAACAACAAATAATGCAAAAAAATAAAAATTACAAGCATACATTTTAACCGATGTCACTTTTAAGCGATTGACTAAGATAGCAAAAAAGGGTATATTTAATACACTCTTATTTTTCGGAGGTTATTATGGCAGGAGCCAGTAAAAACTCTCGTACGACAGTTTCAACCCATAAGTTTTTTTGCAGCTGCGGCGGTGAAGTTATTATGAAAACAATGTGTGAAGGCGGAAAAGTAAAAAATGTTGCCGAATGCACAAAATGCAAACGCACCGAACGCCGTCCGAAAGACTTTAGATAAAAGACTCAATCGGGGTTTGTGTCTAAAGCTTGGTTGTTTTTAGACATCCGAGGGGAAACTCAGCAAAAAGCTGTCTTAAAGGTGATACCTGTAGGACGGCTTTTTTATTTTAAAGGCAAAATCTCTTAGAAGCTAAACATTTTAAATATCCAAAAACCGCCGAATCGAAGTGCAAATTGTTTCGGTAGAATCAAAAAGGCGCTTACTTTCAGGCAAGCTGTTTAAAAATAAATTTCCGTAGGGCATTATGAGAAGGCGTTTATCCAAAACGCTTACGACACCGAAATCGGAGCAATGACGTATCAGGCGGCCGAAACCTTGACGAAAATGAATAATCGCTTCCGGAATGCTTAAATCCATAAAAGACGATAATCCGCGTGAATCCAAATTCTCACACCGTGCTTGAAAAACAGGATCCGAAGGAACACTGAACGGCAGTTTTACAATAATGACGTGAGATAAACTTTCGCCGGGTACATCGACACCTTCCCAAAACGAATCGGTTCCGAAAAGTACACTTGTCGCATCTTTTTTAAAAGTTTCCAATAAGCGAAAGCGGTCATCGTCTCCCTGTTTTAAAACACGAATCCCCTCCTTTGCCAAAATAGTACGTGCATAGGTACAAGCGGATTGTAAAGATTCGTAAGACGTAAAAAGCACAAGGGAACGTCCGGCGGATGAACGTATAAGGCGGACAATTGTTTGTTCAAGGGTTTGTTGAAAACCATCGTTATTCGGTACCGGCATATCTGAAGCGACGGTCAGCAAAAGATTTTGTTTATAATTAAAAGGTGATATAAATTCCGCGCACAGTAAACGTTCTTTTTCCGCAAAACAAGCGCCTGTCCTTCCCAGCCAATAAACAAAACTGCCCGTTCTCTTTGCGGAACTCGATGTTAAGGTAGCCGAAGTACAAACAACTGTTGGTATGGGTTCAAACAGATTTTCGTATATCGGCGGGGCTATATCAAGGGGCGTTTCATAACAAACCGGATAAAAACCGCCTTTTTCAAGCGAATGTTTTTCCACCCAAAAAACGGAAGCACTCCTATCGGCCCATTCGCCGAAATTTTTACATACCAAAGCCGCACTTTCAAGGCGGCGCAAAATATGCCGCGTTTCCCATACACATTGTCCGGCTTGTTCCTCTTCGTTTATACCGTCGATAAGATTTCTAACGGATGAACATAAAGAGGCGATCTCTTTTGCAAGTAATTCGGCCGCTCCGATAAACGAAGTTGCCCGCGAAACCGTAGCTTCACACAGTCTGCATGACGAAGCTCCCGCCAAAAAAGACAAAGCGGCTTCTTCCATATCCTGTAAGCGGGTTTTGATAACTTGAATTAAAGAAATTGCTTCTTGCAGCGATTCTTCCGCCGAAGACAATGTTTGCAAAGTATATAAGAGTCCCGCCGCCGACGTTTTACGTATTCGGTACAGTTTATTCAGTTGTTTTGTAAAGCTAAAGCGGTTTACCGAACTTGAAAAAAAACTGGTCGCCGCACTTTCAATGCCGTGCGCTTCATCCAAGATAAGCCGTTTGTACGGCGGCAAAACGGCAATATCTTCAAACCCGGCTCCCGCGGAACGCATTTCTATATCGGCAAACAGTAAATGGTGGTTAACAATTAAAATTGAAGCTTCTGCCGCTCTTTTACGCATTTTCATCACAAAACAGCTTTCGTAAAACGGGCAACGGTTACCCAAACAAGCATCGCTTTCCGAGTTAACCCGCTGCCATACGGAAAAAGACGGCATAAAACTTAAATCGGAATTACTTCCCGTTTCGGATGTTTTTGACCATTCGAGAATTGTGTATAAATCTTCTTTTTCTTCATCAAATAAATCGGTTTCTTCCAAACTGTCATGTAAACGGCGTAAACACAGATAATTTTGTCTGCCTTTCATAAGGGCGGCTTTAAAATCAATGCCGAGTAAGCGGCGTACCGCCGGAATATCTTTTTCAAATAATTGCTGTTGTAAATTGATTGTACCGGTGGAAATAACCGAACGTTCTTTATTTTTTACCGCCCAAAGTATTGCAGGAATCAAATATGCAAACGACTTTCCGACACCGGTTCCGGCTTCAAAAACACCGATTTTATCTTCATTGAAAGCCGTACAAATATGCTGTAATAAGTCTATTTGACCTTCGCGTTCCTCAAAACCGTCGAATATTTTTTCCGCAGGTCCGCCGGCCGAAAGCCAATGAGAAACTTCAAGAGGATCCAATAATTCCAAAGGAGTCGATTCAAGTTCCATAGAGTTCCTATAAATAAAAAAAAGGCCGATTCGAAAGAACCGGCCTGCCATCTCCTAGGGGAATTGAACCCCTGTTGTCGGGATGAAAACCCGATGTCCTAACCACTAGACGAAGGAGACATACCGCAATAAGCGACTTGCATATAATATCAAAAACGGAATTTTATGTCAAGTGGGATTATATTTTCTATTTCTAAAAGATTTTTAATTTTGAAAACGGCTTTTTCATGTTTTGAAGCATCAGTACCTATCGCAACAGGTACAAACCCTCCCCTTGCTGCAGCTTCAATTCCCATATACGCATCTTCAATAACTAAACACTGCCCCGGGGAAAGATGCAGAAAATCCGCAGCCTTTTGGAACACTTCCGGATGCGGTTTTGAATGGCTTATCATTGAGCCGTCGACAACGACATCAAATTGTTGCCTAAGCCCTATTTTATTAAGTATAAGAGGAGCATTACAACTGGCGGAACCGACTGCAATTTTTATTCCTTTTTTCTTTAAAAACGATATTACCTCAAACGCTCCTTCGCTTCTATCCGCCAGATTCATATTTGAAAGCATTCTTCTATAATCTGTATTCTTTTCATCTGCAAGCTTTTGTTTTTCTTCAACTGTAAACGAACTACTTTTTTCGCCCAGCACAATATCCAAACTGGCCATACGACTTATTCCCCTTACTTTATCCTTTAAGCTTTCATCGATTCTAAGCCCCAGCCGTTTTGCAAGATTTTTCCATGCAATAAAATGATAAGTATCTGTAGAACACAGAACACCATCGAGATCAAATATGACACCTTTAATTTTATTCATGAGTACATAATGAAATAAGATCTTCTAGTTGCGCCGTTGCAAGGCATTCAACCATATCACTTGCACCATAGTAAATTTTTACTTCATTGTTTTCTTCCAATATCATTCCTCCGGGAAATATAACATTAGTTCTAAATCCGACATCAACTTCCCAATATGTTTCTGGAACTATGAGAGGTTCTTTTGAAAAACCGATTATTTTTTTAGGATCCTCTAAATCCAAAAGCATTATTCCGGTCATATAGCATTTTTGCCATTTATCTTCCCAGCCGTTTTTTCCTCTTGAAATATCTTTGTGAACTGCATGGAAAAGCGTTAACCAACCTTTATTTGTTTTTACCGGAGGAGCTGCAGGTCCAAGTTTGTCATTTGCATATGAAACCGACTCCAAGCCCAGTAAAAGCGAACTCCCACCCCAGTATTCTAAATCCGGAGAATTTGATATCCAGATATCAAAACTGTCCTTTCCATCACGAGAGTAAACCGGCATTGGACGTTCCAAACGATAATACTTATTGTTTATCTTTTCCGGAAACAAAACCATATTTCGGTTGTCAGGCAAAGACAAACTGATTATTGTAACGCTGTCTAATTTTTCCGAAATTTTTGCGATTCCTCCCCTTAGTCCGTGATATGTATCAGCAGCAAAACATAAATATAATTTATGTTCAATTACAGTCAATCTCGGATCGTATATTCTAAATATTTCATTATCAGCAATCTTTTCAGCACTCCAAAAAGGATTCGAATCACATTTCCATGTATATCCGTCGGTGCTCCTTGCAAAGCCCAAATAGGTCCCTTTAAACTTGTTCCCTCCCATAAATTGTGATGGGCCTTCTATATATCCATAATCGTCACGAAAGAGCATTATATACTCTCCGTTAAATTTCACGACACCGGCATTAAATACCAATTGTGCATCATAGGGGACCATAGATGCATCTAATACAGGTTTTCCATTACTATATCGCTTAATATATACCGAACTATGGTAATTCGTCATTGCAGGCATCGTTATACCTTCTTCGTACCTAAATTTTCATAAAATCTCATAATTTTCCGCAAACCGGACAAGTCCATCATTCTTCGGTCATTATCTTTCTTTCTATAAGATTAACAGGCAGAATGCCTGTTGACTTCTTCTTTCCTAAAAGAACATCTATAGCAATCTTTTGACATAATTGGCCATCGTAAGCACAGATTATTCTGGGAACATACAAAAATTCACGACATGCATAGGGGCAGCCTGAAAGAATTACACATACAAGTTTAGATTTAAGACCTTCCATCATCGCAAGCATTCTTCGAGGAATATCACTTGTCCCCCTGTATGACTCATTTTTAGTGCCAAGAACCATAACTATGCGAGAGTAATCCATAGTCTTTGCCATAAATCTTTCCTGCTGATTTCTTGCAGGAAATTCCGGCAGATAGAGAATAGATGCTTTGGGATAATTCTTTTTTATATTTTCTTCAAAGGTTAAAAAATTGTAGCTTTCTCTTTTTAATTCTCCAGTATCAAAATCTTCATATATGTTTCCTTTTTGGAATACAAAAAGCAAATCAGTACCGTCAAACAGCTTTGTAGCACTACCATTTTTTCTTATATCAATAACAGCATCGACGCTCATTTGAAAAACGGTACTTCTATCCTCTTCCGAGATATCAGAAACTACCGGTTTTTTTAATGTGCGATTTTGCGCCGTTATCACACGTCTTGCCGCATTATTGATTTGTTCTTCACTTACAATACCTTTTTTATAGGCATCCAGCATATATGTGTACGCCTCTTTACAACTGATTCTATAACTTGTAAGAACCATATCTATACCGGCCGCCATAGGGAGTTGATGACAAGTTTCAAGTCCAAAGATATTAGTCAATCCAATCATCGCAAGGCTATCTGTTATCATAAGACCGTCATATCCCTGATTACGTATCACATCAACTATTTTCTTTGAAAGAGATGCCGGATATTGCGGGTCTACCTTTGGAACCATAATATGACCAACCATTATTCCGGAAAGATCGGCACTTTTTATTGCTTCAGTATATGGAACAAGTTCACGGTTTATCAAGGTTTTTTCATCTGCATCTAAATATACCATTCCTATATGTGAATCTACCGGAGAATATCCAAAGCCAGGATAATGTTTACCTGTAACGACCATTCCTTGATCCTGGTAACCTTTTATCGTTGCAATAGCGTACTCTGAAACTTTTTCTTTTGTGTCAGCATATGCCCTACTCCCGACACAACTGCTCAAGGGTAAGGCGGCAATATCCATTATTGGCCCAAAAACAGTATTGTAATATCCTTTTTTTGCTTCTATTGCAGTAATACGACCGTATTCATATGCCAGCTTTATATTATTAGTTGAAGTCAATGCCATTTGATATGGAAGTTCAATATTACCATAATTAAATCCATATTCCATGTCATCTCCAATTAAAATCGGATAATCTGCATTCTCTAGAACTTTCTCCAGCAGGTATTTTTCTCCTGGACAATAATAATTTTCATGAACATATCGAAAAGAAAGATGTATCCCGCCAAGACTATGATTTCGTATCATCTCCAAAGTAAAATCTAAATCTTCAGCATCTATAGGATTTCGCATAAAAAGCATTAAACCAATTTTTTGCTCAATAGTGAGTTCTTCAATATGTAATGTTTTAAGTACTTTCATTGAATTACTCCTTAATTGAACCTTGTGTCATACCTTCTATAAAATATCTGTTACAAAACATATAAACAATTAAAATAGGCAATATGCTCATTATTGTACCGGCCAACATTGTATTCCACGCAGCAATCCCGTCTCCTTGATCTTTTAGTAATACAACACCTACAGTAAGAGTACGCAATTTAGGCTGTGCAATAGTAAAAGCAAGAGGCATCATATAGTTATTCCAAGAATCCCGAAAGGAAAGAATTGCCGATGTCGCCAATATGGGTTTTATTATCGGAAGTATTATTCCTATATATATACGAAAAGTGCCGGCTCCATCTATTCTTGCACTTTCATCAATTTGTTTCGGTATTCCATCACAGTATCCCATAATAAGAATTGAATAAAACGGCTGAAGAGTAGCTACTTCCGCAATTACCATCCCCCAAATTGAATTCAAAAGTCCCATTTTATTACAAAGTAAAAAAATAGGATAGAGCGTTACAGCACCGATTAAAAAAAGCATAACAGCAAATATAAGAGTAAGAATTTTCTTCCCAGGAAAATTAAAGCGGCTCATAATATATCCTGTCATACTGGTTGTAATGACTGTTCCGATTACCGAAAACAATGAAAAAAAGATACTATTTAGTGTATATCTGGCAAAGTTTGCCTGTTTCCACGCTTTAGTATAATTTTGCCATTGAAATGCATCCGGAAATATTTTTGTCCCACCAACAAGAAATTCATTGATAGTTTTAAATGATCCTCCAAACGCATATACAAGAGGGAATCCTATAAAAGCTATAACAATCACAAGAATAAAATAAACTAATATCTGTGAAATGATACGTTTTTTCTTATTCTCTAACATATTAGACTCCTACCCGTTATCCTTCATTCCTCTTATCAAATAGCTATAGGTGCCTGTAACAATGAGAATTATCAATGTAGTCACTATACTAACAGACGATGCATATCCATGCTGCGGAGTACCGGGATTTTCGAAAAAATATCTAAAAATATACATTGTCATTACATCCGTGGCATTTCCAGGCCCTCCGTTGGTAAGTGCTTTAACCGAGTCAAAAAGTTTTAATGTGTTTAAAATAGAAAGAACTGAAATAATTTGAAACATTTTTCCCATCATAGGAATCGTTATCTTAAAAAAAATTTGCCTGGAATTTGCTCCGTCAATGGTTGCACTTTCAATCACATCATGGGGGATTCTTTGAAGTGCGGCAAGAAATAAAACCATATAGAAACCTACCCCGCTCCATGTACAAAATATAACTACTACCAATTTTGCAAGAATACCATTTCCAAGCCATTCTATAGGTTTTGAAATAATATGCCATGACTGTAAAAAAGCATTGACAATACCATTATACGAAGCAAACATTAGAAAAAACACAATTCCCATTATCGCAGTACTTGTAATATTGGGAGCAAATATAATAGCTCTTGCTATTCCGCTCCCTTTAAATTTTTTATTAAGCAAAGCAGCAAGAAAAAGTGCAAATGGAATCTGCACAATTGGAATAAGCAGTCCAAATTCTAATGTATTTTTCACTGAAATCCAAAATGACCTGTCTAAAAAAACCCGAACATAATTATATAGGCCGATAAATATCGGATCTGAAAATCCGTTATACTGCATAAAACTGTAATAGAATATATAAACAATAGGATATATTCCGAATAGAATTACCAAAATAACTGTCGGTAAAATCATGAGATATTGAACAACATTCTCTTTGAGTAATTTTCTGATATCGTTGTTCGCGTTTGCAGAATTAAATTGTTCCATAGTTTTTCGATTGCATAATTGGGGCCAGCCAAAAAAGCAAGTTTATCAGACAGCCCCAGTATGTCAGGTTTTATTTTTTTAACCAAGAAGAATCGATTGCACCGCTTTTGACGGCTTTGTTAAACGCTTCTGTATAACGTTTATTTAAATCATCGATGGCTGCATCAAGCTTCTTTGAAATATCAACACCCCGAGTTGCTTCGGCAAAGAGGTTTGTAAATGTGCGATTTCGGTTTTCGCCTTCAAGACTTATAAAATAATGCGGTTCAAAATAAGGAATTGTAAGATCTTCTGTTTTAAAACCATACTCCATCCCCTTGATATCAAGCTTATCTGTGGGAAGGTTTTCAGGTTTGTTTGCAGCTAAATATGTTCTGGGTACCGGCACAAATTGATTTGCGAGTTCCTGATGCGAAAGCCAAAAGGCATAGAATCTCTTTGCCGCTTCCTTATTAGGCCCATTTGTAATGCACCATGCAACACCGGACTCGGCCCAGTATTTATCGGCAACTTCGCCCTTAAAAACGGGAAGCGGTGCTATTTCATAGTTACATCTTCCTTTAAACTGTGTGGGAAATTGCCCTACCATCCAGTTACCGTCAATATACATGCCCACCTTTCCTGCAAAAAAATTTGCTCTAAGCGGGTCAATGCCCATAGTCAAATATCCGGGAAAAAGAGATCCGTCTTTCATAAGATCGATATAGAAATTAAAAAAACGCTTATTGGTTTCGAACATATATTTGTTTTTAGCCGGATTATATCCATACCTTCCGCATTCATTTTGTGCAATAAGTATCGGGTCTATTACTCTTTCCCAAATCTGATTAACTCCAAGGGGAAGCCCGAATCCGTAAAAATCTCCATTACCTTTCTTTGTAATTATCTTTGCATATTCCCGAACTTCTTCCAATGTTTTAGGAGGATTATTCGGATCAAGGCCGCACTTTTCAAAAATATCACGATTATAATAAAATCTGTATCCGCTAATTCTGACAGGAACGGAATACGGCTTACCTTTATATTGCAGGGAAAGAGATGAAAAGGCATTCGGATGCAAGCCGGAAACGAGTTCCGGTGTTAAAACGTCGGTCAAAGGAATAATATTACCGGCTTTTGCAAGATCATTGACAGTAATACCGGTACTTGCTTCTACAATATCGGGGGCATTACCACTTGCAAAAGCCATTTGAACTATTGAGGGATAGTTCTCTCCATAATATTCATAGCTCACATGAATATCGGGATTCGCTTTATTGAATGCATTTATAATCGCATCAAAACCGGCATCCGGGCCGCTTTGCCTGACCCAAATCTTCACTTCTGCTACTCTTGAACTATTTGAAGGTTCACGATTACCTGTTGCAAATAATGTTGAACAGACTAACAGGAAAACTGTAAGATTAAAAATAAACTTTGAATATCTTTTCATAGCTGTCTCCTTTTCGGATTTTATTATACCATGCAAAAAAAACACCTGTGACGATATTGTTAGAATAAAACAACGTTTTTGTTAGATTGTAAACAAATTTTCTCTAAAAGTACTGGGCATTATGCCGGTTGATTTTTTAAATATTTTTGCAAAATGCTGCGCACTGCTATATCCGACTTCTTCAGCAATAACTTGGATTTTCATATTTGTTGTTTGTAAAAGACGTTTTGCGTTTTTAATTCTCACTTCTGTAACAAAGTCGATAAAGGATACTCCTTTGTATTTTTGAAAACTTTGTGAAAGATATGATGGATTTACATTAAAATATTCTGCAACGGAACCTCGTGTAACAGTGCAATAATTTTTTTCCACATAATGTGATATATCTTCAATCATAGACTCGGTTACACTATGTTTTTGTAATTCGATTTGCATATTTTTTATGCATAATTTAATCACCGTTTTGAGGATTTCATTCATCTCCGCAATTGATGATCGTGTTTGCCACCAATGTTGTGACATATAAATACTTGAAAATGAAAAAATTTCAGGACATAGTTTCTGTCCGTATTTTTGACGAAGAGAATAAATAAAAGAACTATAAATACTACCTGCCTCCATACAAGATAGTCCGGAAAGCTTTAAGACCAATAAAGAAATGATATATTCCATGTCATCAACAGCTCCGATACCTATACCGTCTTCTATACAAATAAAAAGAGAAGTTATCTCTTTTTCGATTTTTGATACGTCATCATCTCTCATTAAAGAAGCTCTTATATTATAAAAACTTTCCCGAACCTCATCTGAAAATACGATGCTTGAACAAATGGTTCTTATCGCAATTGAAAAATTCATAAAGCAATTTTTTTTTATTTCATCAATAAGATCTTTAATTGATCTTTGGTCATTTTCCAGATAATTTTTGTTGTAGATCAACAAAAGTATAAGTGATTCTGAGTATGGAATAAAAATTCCTGCATCCGTTTTATCCACTAGATTCTCGATATACAATATAATCTTTCGTATTTTTTCTCTATCTTCGCTTAAAAGCAATAATGGTTCAATAGCAACAATGATGAATGAAGAGGGAATCTTGCCTATTTCAAAAAAATTAAATATATCCTTTAGGGTTTTACCCGGAAGGTTTCCGTCCAAATATTCCCGCATCATGTCATTTAAAGCTATAGATCGAAATGTACTTTGCTTTTTTTCCCGTTCAATTATTTCTTTTATACGGATTAAAAAATCTATCAATTCCTTTTTGTTAATGGGCTTAAGAATATAACCTATGATACCGTATGACATTGCAGTTTTTGCATATTCAAAAGTTGCATAACCGCTTAAAATCAATATTTTTGTTTCCGGATTAATATTACGAATTATGGAAATACATTCAAGTCCGGTATATACAGGCATTTGAATATCGGTAACTACAACGGCAGGATGGTATTTATCAACAAGTTTTATTAATTCTTCTCCGTCATATGCTTTTCCCTTTATCTCAAAGCCGAGTTTTTTCCATGGAATTATACATTCAAGCCCATCAAGCACTAAAGGTTCGTCATCTGCTAATATTACGCTGAACATATTATTCTCGCCTATCCGTTCCATGGTAAAGTAATTTGTATGGTCGTCCCGTATTTTTCAACACTCTCTATGGAAAGCCCATATGAGTTTCCGTAATAGAGACGGATCCTGCTATTCAAATTTCTAAGTCCTATATGATTGATATCCATATCAGGCGGTATTTCCAATTTTTCGTTCAATTCCTTCAATTTTGTAGAAGAAATACCACATCCGTTATCCGAGAACGTCAACATAAATGTCGTACCATCGTTGATTGCGGTATTGATGGAGATATTCCTGTTATCTTTTTTATTCCCCAATCCATGCCTTATAGAATTTTCTGCCAGCGTAAGTAACATGAGTTTAGGGACTCCTACATTCATAAAAATCGGCGATACTCCGATAAAAAGCGTAATTGGAACTTTAAATCGTATATTTTGTAATGCTATGTAATTTCTAACATAACCGATTTCTTCTGCAAGTGAAATAATCGGTTCATTCCCATTCACCGCATGATATAGAATCCCTAATTTTTCTATCATTGAAGCAGTTGCTTCATCTCCTGCCATTATCGCTTTCATCCTGATACATTCCAGTGTATTAAAAAGGAAATGAGGATCTAACTGTTCTTGCAGAATTTTTAATTGAGCCTCTCTATTTCTAAGAGTTATCTCACTGTTTCGTTTCATTAATTCTATTATTTGAATTAACATGTCATTGGTACTCTCTGCAATAAGTTTAATTTCATCATTAGATTGAATGCAGAGAAGCTTTCTTTCTCCAACTTCTATTTGCTTCATTTGAATTAACAATTCATGAATTGGACGTGTCATCAATTTTGAATTCACAATGATCAATAAAAGCGAGCTTGCAAATACTAAGGAGGTAATCCAATTAAACATTCTATTTCCCTTCTTTATCTGATGAAAAAGTGATGATTCAGGAATTACTCTACAAATATATAAATTGGAATAGTCAGAATACTCTGCAGTCACAATGGCATTGTTTATTTGGTCACTTAGAATGACGCTAAACTGCTGAAATTCTTTTTTAAGTTTTTGTCGAATCAAATTCAGGGTATCCGCTTCAAGTAAAGCGCCTTTAGAATAAACGGCATTACCTTTTGCATCAAATATTATAATCGATGATTCCCCAAATTCAATCCCGGCAAAAATCTCATCAATAGTACGCAAGCGCATATCAATTGCAATCAAGCCTATAATTTTCGGATCATCATAATGACGTATTTTTCTTATAAAGGTAAACACCTTTTGATTGTAAATGCTGACATAAGGCAGTATAATCATATATAATGCATTGGATTCAAAAAAACCGTACTTAGCAGCAAGTTCGTATAACTCCATCGGTTCATCTCGATAATTATAAGGGCCTGCCGCATAAGCATTATAACCGTTCGACACTAAAATTCTCGCTATATCAGTTCTAATAAGCAAACCGTGTTCCATTGCATTTTGCATAGAAACATCTATACCAAGATACTCGGAAGAATTTTTGTCAAGGTTATAATCCAATGCATTAAGAATCTCGGAATTGATAAGAACGATACGAGATAATCTGTCAATTTCATTAAATAAAACATCAAGTCTCTCCGAAAATTGTTTTGTAAGAATACTATTTTGAGAAAGAGCTTCTTCTTTGATTATTTCAGAAGCGACTTTAAAGCCGAATACTTTTACAAATAAAACTGCAATGAAAAGAACACCTGAAAAAACCAATGCTATTTTTGCATTGTATGTAATCGCAAGGGGATACAATTCCTTATCTGTTTGATTTTTTATCTTAAACCTCAAGGCTCCTCCTCGTCATCAACTGAATGAAATAACCTCAATTCTTAGAGCATTCTAAACGACCGGTTGTTCCGGAATGAACCGGTTAAGATCTTTTCATATACATATATTATTATAATAATATATAAAATCGTCAATAAGTTTTTTTCTTGCTTTGTGTGATAACAGCCCTGTTTTTACTGTATAAGCGTCGTAAGCGCTTGCGACTATTACTTCCCGAATATAAGATTCGGTAAAAATAAAGAAATCTGCGGAATAAAAATGAGTAAAAGGATCTCTGCCAAAATTGTAATAATATAGGGTAAACCTTCTTTCATATATTCATCGGTCGGGCAATTAAGAATTTGACAAACGGAATACATCGCAGTTCCTACAGGCGGAGTCATACATCCCATGGTAACAAGAGTCATCATAACAATACCGAAATGAACGGGATTTACTCCAACCGATTTAAGGATAGGAAGAAAAATAGGAGTAAAAATTAAGCAATTTACGGTAGATTCCATCACCATACCCATAAACAAAAGAAAAACAGTAATCAATAATAAAAGTATATATTTATTCGTTGTAATACTTGTAATAAATTTTGCAATTGCAGCAGGCATTCCGCTATAAGCCGATACAAACCCAAAAATACCGGCAGCGGTAATAATAAGTAAAATTACACCGTTATCGGAAACGCTGGTATCAATAACTGCTATAAGTTTTTTTAAGGTCAAATCCTTATAAATAAATTTTCCGACAAACATTGCATAAACGATGGCAAATGCACCGGCTTCGGATGTAGTAAAAAAGCCGAATCTAATACCTACAATTAATATAAGAGGAAATAGTAGTGCCCAAAAACTTTCTTTTAGTGCCTTAAAAACATCTCCAATCCGCGGAGGCTTTTCATTTTCCACCTTATAATTTCTTTTTTTTGAAATGATATGTGTCGGAACCATGAGAATGACTGTCATCAATAACCCCGGTATAATACCGGCAACAAATAATCGACCGACGGAAACATCCCCTACAAAACCGTAGACAATCAAACCCAAACTTGGCGGAATGGTTGCAGTGATAAGTCCGCCGTATGAAAGAACCGATGCAACAAATCCTTTCGAATACCCTGAGTTAATCATAGAAGGTCCGAGAAACCGTGCTTCCATTGAAGCATCCGCAACTGCACTGCCGGAAATACCTCCCATCAAAGCACTCAACATAACACTTACTTGGGCAAGCCCCCCCACCATATGTCCGGTCAATACTTTTGCAAATTTTACCAATCTTTCTGTTATTCCGGAAGCATTCATAATATTTCCTGCCGTTAAAAAAAAGGGAACTGCAAGAAATGTAAACGATTGTGTTGAACTGACCATTTTTTGAGCAGCTATATCAAGAGAAAGATCGGGATTTCCCAAGAAAAAAATAAGGGAAGAGATTCCTATGACAAAAGCTATCGGCATCCCCATTAAAAGTAATACAACAAAAAGTATAATAATCGCAGTCATAATCGCACCACTCCTTAAACAATAACACTCAATCAGTTTTTACACTTTTAAAGTTTTCTTCTTCAGCTTTTTCTCGCATTATTTGAATCCGTTCTACAATTTGAATAATTTCCGAAATAGTCATAAGCACACATCCAACAAATAAAGAGGCAGTAATAAAAGAATAACTGATATCTAAAGATGTTATCAGTCTTTTTACGTTTGTTATGGATAATCTGAGTGAACTGTATCCCATGCATATCAAAAAAAATGTAATCAATAATTTATTGATAAGGTCAATAATATTTTGCACCGTTTTGGGTAAATGCCTGACAATAATATCAACACCGAGATTCGCTTTCCTTCGAGTCGCTTGGCTGGCGGCAAAAAATGCAAACCAACAAAATAAAAGCAAAATAACATCTATCGACCAAGGCAGCGGAAAGTTAAAAGCACGTGACATAGCAGCTATAAATGTAAGTCCGATAATAAAGAATAGAATAATTTTACTTATATATTGCTCCAGTTTTACAATTGTTTTATACAAATCATTCATTATATTCTTTTGCATACATCTACCTTATTTTAGTTCTTAACTATCAAAAAAGAAAATGGCGACTGTCACAAACAACAGTCACCATCTTTTACCTGTTACTTTCCGAGAATCTTATCTATTTCTTTTTTGATATCAGAAAAACCGTTGAATTTTTTATATACATTATCTCCGGCTTTTTTGAACTCGGCAAGATCAATTTCATTGATAACAATACCTGCTTTCCGCATCTGTTCATTGGCGCGGCTTATATTCTGCAAAGTCAAGTTTGAAGCATATTCACCGGCTTTAATACTCTCTTCAATTAAAATTTTTTGATACCTTTCAGGCAGTTTTTGAAACCATGCTTCGCTTACAACCAAACCGGTAAGAAGTTGGAAATGCTGTGTTTTTGTAATATATTTTACGACTTCATACAGTTTAAGGCCATATGTAGCCATATCCTGCTGTTCGGCTCCGTCAACAACTTTTTGCTGGATAGCCGAATATACTTCACCCTGAGCAAGTGAAGTGGGTTTACAGCCGAAAGCATCAACAGTAGCTTGCCAAACAGGAGAAGAACCTGTGCGTATTTTTAAGCCTTTAAGATCTGCCATACTTTTAATCGGTTTATTTGTAATAAAATTTCTAGCACCTTGGTACCAATTAAAAGAGCAAACTCTGTATCCGTCTTTTTGCAGTCGATCTGTCCATCCTCTAAAAAGATCCGATTGTACTATTTTATTTCCTTCTTCATAGGTATCAAAAAGATAGGGGGCATCCAAAATACCGATTTCCAGAAGATTTCCGGAAAATCGTCCGGCATCAGTCAACAACCCGATATTTGATCCAGTTTGCACTTGCTCTACAACATCTGCCGTATCGCCGAGAAGACCGCTTGGAAAAACTTGAATTTCAAAATCGCCGTTTGTTGCCGCTCCGACATTCTCCGCCAGCTTGTACAATCCTTTGGTCAAAGGATCTTCTTCATTTTGAACGTAACTGAGCTTTAAAACGTATGACGGGGATTTTCCGCCCTTTGCATTTTCTTTACCGCCGGAAGCATTAAGAACGACCATTGTTACAATTAAAATAATTGCAACCATTAGAATTTTTTTTCTCATATTTCTACTCCTCCTTTGAGAAATATTTGGACACTTTGCTACTTGAATACCTCCACTTCAAACCCTACGACAGAACCGAGTTTTTTTATTTGTGAAATACAATCACCATAAACAACAGCTAAATGATGCCCGTAACATCCGTTTGCAAGCGCATGACGCAGTTCACGGGCACCGCCGGTAACCCTATAATACACAACAGGACTGCAATAAGTTTCTTTAAAAATACATCCCACTATTTCACCGGAAGCAACAAGCATTCGAGTTCCTTTACGATTAAATCGACCGAAAGTGACAGTTTTAGTTTTTGCATTTGACATATCAACTTGAATCTTAGTTCCCCAACCGGCATAGGTAAAATGACCAAGCTCATACTCCATCGAATTTTGATTGTATCCTTCCATCTTAAGTCCCGGAACGGAATGATGAATTTCAAGAACATCTTCGTCAAAAGTTTGTGCAGGATCAAATAATAACTTGGGCATTCCAAGCTGTTCGACCGTTTTGGAACCTTTTTTTACCAATACCGGATTTCCCATAAAGACGGATTTCTCGGTCAAATACATAAAAACCATCTCTGCCAGCAAAACATTTATATCCTCTTCACAGGCAGAGGGTATCCTATCATCTTTGAGCAGTGAGTGAGTAAGACAGGGGGTACATTTTTCACGCATCGGATAGCGTGAAGCGCACAATTCTTTACATGAAGTAGTAAACGCATTACAACCGTATTGTTCCATTAGTGTCCGTACTGAAAAATAATATTTAATATCCTGTAATATCCAATCCCGTTTGATACCGGTTTTTTTTGAACCGGCAATAAGATTGTCAGCTATTTTTTCTATCGATTCGCTAATTTCAAGTTTATCCATAACGTCAAAGACATTCTTAAAAGACATACGATTATTTTTAATACCGTACCGTTTAAATAATCCGTATAAATCAGGTATACTGCTGTTTACACTTGCAGGGATTTGTTCGGTAGCGGAAAGAACAAGGAATTTTGTATTGGATATCGCTTTTTTTACATGGAACATTTTTAACAGTTCGTTGAATTCGTCATAATCATGCGCCATATAAGCATCAAGGCCGATATCACGATAAAAAGCGACAATATCGACAGGTGTAGGTCCGAGATTTATCATCGAAATAGGTTTTCCGAAACGTTCGAGGCCGGGAACCCGATACGTAATTAAAAATAAATCTACATCAGCCGCATCTTTTTCAATTTTTTCAAATTCATCGTCAGATACAACAAAGCTTTCATTAAATTCAATATAAATAGGAGGCAGAATTTTCGCATACTCGCAAAAATTATCTTCCAACTCTCTTTGCCATACTTTAAACTGTTCCTTACCTGTTCTTATTTCATATGATGGTTCCAGTTCCTCAGGAGTACCTACTCTGCAAGGGCCTTCCCATACATCGCTATGTACCATATTGCTGAATATCGGCTTTACATTAACTTTTACATCCATAGCATATTTCATAAACAACCTCGTACTTTTATTTTAACAGTGCTTTAAACAATTTTTAGTGTTTTCAGTTTTAAAACTTTGCATTTCTTGAATTTATAATACAATCAGCAAACATTTTTATACGATTCATCATACCAAGCAAACCGTTTCGGCTTTTTCCGGAAAGTAATCCGTTATCGGTTTCAAATTTTTTAAACACATCAAAATCAAAAGCAACAATTTCCTCGGCCGTTCTGTTATTACAAACCTCAATAATGATAGTTGCAAATCCGAGTATTATTAATGATTCGCTGTCGCATTCTATTTTTATACGATTATTTTCAAAACTGCATTTTACCCATAACTTCGATTGACAGCCATGTATCAGATACTCATCATTATGCAGTAAGAACTTTTCATTTCCGGCTTTTGTTAAAGCAATATGAATTAAATAGTCGTATCTTGAAAGCGAATCTTTAAACATCTCAAAATACTGCAAGTTTTTTTCCAGCGTTTCATACATCGTACCCATATTTATAAATAAGACGTTTGGATTTGTTCAAGAACATCGCAAAACCGATCTATCTCCTCCTTTGTATTATAAAAAGCAATGGATATACGAATAAGTCCGTTTTTTAAACCAAGTTTTTTCATTAGCGGCTGTGCACAAAGTTCTCCACATCTGCTTGCAATGCCGTGAGCCGCTAAAAGCATACTTATATCATAGGGAGAAAAAATTGAGCTGATAAACGAAATAAGCGGAACACGAGGACTGTGCTTGGCAATTACAGTTATTCCTTTAATACTATCCAATCTTTTAAGAGTATATTGTGTAAGGGTTTGCTCATATGCATGTAAACAAGTTGTGCCCTGTACATTAATATACCGCAACGCGGTAGAAAGGCCGACGGCAGCACCTACATCCTGTGTCCCTGCTTCAAATTTCGTCGGCAAGTTTTGCCAAGTAGTAGTTCCGAAAGTTTCTCCTATTCTATCAACCATATCACCGCCATAATTATAGGGATGCATTTTCTCAAGATATGCTTCTTTTCCGTACAATACACCTATTCCGGTCGGACCATATATTTTATGAGCGGAGAAAGTAAAAAAATCACAATCAATTGCTGAAACATCAACAAAAGAATGCGCAATAAGTTGGGCGCCGTCCACAAGAACAGGAACGTTATGCGCATGAGCAATTTTTATAATATCTTTTAACGGAGGCAACAAACCGATTGCATTTGACGCGCCTGTTACCGCAACAAGAGCCGTTTTGTTGTCTATTAAACGTTCCAATAAGGTCATACTGAAAAAGCCGTCGTCGGCGATAGGTAAAAGCCGCAGTTCACCGGATTTTCTACTGCATGCAGCCAGCCACGGAAGATAATTTGAATGATGTTCCAACTCTGTAGTTATTATATTTCCTCCCATTTTAAGAAAAGTTTCACAAAACGAATATGCAACAATATTAATTGACTCTGTAGTATTTTTTGTAAATATAATTTCGCAATCTTTATGAGCTCCTATAAATTTCCGTATAACTTTTCGTGAATTTTCATATAAATCGGTTGAATGAATACTTAGTTCATACGCACCCCGATGTATATTAGCATTTTTATTTTTATAGTATTCAGTTAATGCGTCTATGACAACAAGCGGTTTTTGCGTCGTTGCAGCATTATCCAAATAAATCAATTTCAAACAGTGGGAATCTATGAGCGGAAAATCCTTACGTATATTCGATACATTAAATGTCATATTCACTGTTACTTTCCCATTTTTGCATATATTTCGGATATAATAACAAAGCCAAGTCTTCTATATTGTTTATTTCTACGGCTGCATCATCAGGTAAGTGTATGTTAAGTTTTTTTTCCAAATTCATTATAAAAAGAACTTTTTTTCGGACAGCGGAATTGGTATGATGGCAATCATATTTATCGATACGTAAATCCGCATTGGCTAAACTTTCGGCAGATTTATCCGATAAATTAGCCTTAATGCTCATTACTGCAAGATTATATATATTTTCTTCTTCTATATTCGAATTAAGCATAAATCTTGTTAAAAGATATTCTTTCAAATAAGATTTAAAAATAGCAATATCATACTTTGAGGAAAGAAGAGTTTGTATGATTTTTTCTGCAGACAGATCAGCAACAATGCATTTTTCAATATAGCGTTCATCACTCATGTGTTAAGTATACTTTCTATACTATTTGTTTTTTTGCGTTTTGATAATATTTATTTACATTTCAAGAAAATGATGATACAATCATAGTAACTGGTATGAAAACTAAAGATTATGATCTTTATTATGAATCGTTCAGTGAAGATTTTCTTTTAAAGCATAAAACAACTTTTATTCCAGAAAAACGACGATTTCATATACATGATGTATTTGAAATCTTATTTATACGTTCGGAAAATGTGATATGTAATATAGACGAAAAATCATATCATATTCCTGCCAATACTGTAATTCTTTTTAACAATACGGATCTTCATCTTATAACTTTAAATAAACGATGTAAATATGACAGATATGTTTTATTCTTTAAACCTGAGTATATTGAACAGCTGTCTTCTCCTACAACCAATTTACTTGAATGTTTTTTTTTCAGACCATTTTTAGATTCACAGATATTAAAATTAAGTATAGAGGCAGCAGATCAAATAGAGGTTATGCTGAACAAAATTATAGACAGCAGCAATAAAGAAAAAAAAGATACATACGGCAAAGATTTGTATAATAAATTTCTTATCGGAGAACTGTTAATATATATAAACCGGCTATACCGTGAATATCACAATATCGTACCGGAAAGCATACTACCCGAATACAAGCGGATATACTCACTCATAGCACATATACACACAAATCTGGAAACGGATCTTTGCCTAGATAACTTAGCAAAGTATGCATGTACAAATAAACATAGCCTCTGTGAACTTTTTAAAAAAGTAACAGGATTTTCTCCAAATCAGTATGTTATAAATTGCCGAATTATGAAAGCAAAAGAACTTCTTGTAAATAATATGCCTGTCGATACAGTATGTGCACTGGTCGGATACAATACTTTATCACATTTTATCAGAATATTCAAACAACATACAAAGCTATCTCCCAAACAATATGGGAAACAAAATACCTTCGCCGAAGACTAAAACCCCTGTACGCCATCATTAACCCGCATATCGCTACCGCATATAAAAAACCTCCGCCCTGCCCGTAAAAATACAAAGCAAGCGGAGGTTTAACCGCAAAAAAATTATGGTTTTTAGGCGAAACTGCCCCTATAATCGCAGCGTAAAACTGCGGTTTTTATCACTCACCGACAAATTGTCCGACCAATTCCGGAAAATCGAAATTCTTTTCTATAAAGTAACGCAAGTCAAAATCTTCATGTGTAACAATTACCAATATCGTAGCATGGTCGGCCAGATATTCGGAAATCGCCTTCATTACTTGTAAGCGGGTTTCGAAGTCGATATGTGCAAAGGGTTCGTCAAGAAGTAAAATATCGGGTTTGGCGGTAAGCGCGCGTGCAATATCCATACGCTTCATTTCACCGGAAGATAAAGCGTTCGGACGTTTTTTAAGATGTGCAGCTGTAAGACCGACTTTTTCAAGATTTTCCGTCAATTCTTCAATGGTTCCGCTTTGCCCGGCCGCCGAAATCTGTTTAAAAGAATCGCGGATATTAAGGTCGGGGAAAAAAGAAAACCGCGAATCCTGCTGTACTACAGCCATGCGGCGGCGGAAGGGTTTAAAGGATTTCGGATCTATTCCCGTTTCTTTCGGTTTAAGGGCTACCAAATCCGAATCTTCCAACAAAATACGTCCCTTTGTACCGTCAAGTAACCGTAAAATCGCTTTAATCGTGCTGGATTTTCCGCAGCCGGAAGGCCCGGTAATACCGTAGACGGTGGAACGCTCAAAAACAAGATTAAGCCCCTTAAATGCCGTAAATACACGCTCGCCGAAAATGCCGCGCTTAAAATATGTTTGCGACACATCCAAAAGTTCAATTGCGGTTCCGGACGCACCTTTTTTAGCTTCGGGTTTTTCGTATCCTTCCATTTCCGGAAGTTTTTCCTGAAGTTCGATTATGCCGTCGTTCAGTCTAAAAGCCCGATCAAGGGTAAGCCTTTTAATAAAATCAAGGTCATGGCTTACCATAAGAAAGGTTTTATCCCGCGTTGCAAGAATTTCGTTGTTTAGAAATTCCACAAAATGTTTACGCAAATTGCGGTCAAGGTTAACCGTCGGTTCGTCCAAAAGGATTAAATTACCCTTGCGCGAAAGCAAAATCATCAAAGTAATACGCTGCATTTCGCCGCCGGAAATTTCATCCGGATACAAACGCGCAAAAGCTTCAAAATCAAGCGAAAAGTATTTTTTAAGCCTCTCTTGAATAATCGGTTTACGGCCGGGCGCAAGAAGAGCAAGGTTTTGATCCAAAGTCAAAGCCGGATTCATCACCTGTGCGGTTTCAGCCGGCACAAACATAAGGCCCGACTGTGCAATTTGCGACCATAAACTGAAATTCCGTTTACGTCCGTTAACATAGGCGTCAAAGCCGTTTACTTTCATTGTGCCGGAAAAAGTAAAAATTTTCGTAGAAAGAATACCTGCAATGGACTGCAAAAAAACCGATTTACCGGTTCCCGTCGGTCCCATAATAACGGCGGAGGAATTCGGCTCGATTGAAAAATTCGAATCCTTAAGGAGGATGCGTTTGCCCAATTTAATTGAAAAATTATCAAGCGAAATAGGTTTCATGCATTTTCTCCCTTTTTCTTATTCAGCATAATTAAAAATGCAATGCTGATACTTATAAGCATAATTGAAGGAATCCAAAACAGAAGAGGATTTCCGCCTTCAAACAACGCATCGCGGTGAGCCGCTATTAAAGCCCCCGGGCTGAGGTGAGCCGGCGTTCCGTAACTTCCGAAACCCAGTTGAATAATAAAACCGAAAGAACAGTCGAGAACGAGTGTTTTAAGCAAAATACCGGCGGCAACCCGCTTAAACGTATTGCGCATTAAAGCGGTTTTCATAAGCACTACAAGAATACGCATTTTTGTAAAACCGTACGAACGGAAAGACAAGCTGTATTTTCGGTTATACAAGTCGATAAGCGGGATGGCAATGCTTCTTACCGCTTCCGGCAAAGTCGTTACCGTTGCCGCAAGTACGAACACGACAAGCGACATCAACGCCGAAGCCGCATTCGTATGGCGGGCAAGATAGCCCGAAACCGGCGCGTAACAAAAAAGAGCTACAAGTATCGAAGGAATCGACTGAACGGCATTGAGTATATTTGCAAAAGCCCGTCCGAGCCGCATCCATAAAACGCTTATATAACCGAGTATAAGGCTTATAAGCATTGCAAAAAGCATAGTAGCTACAAGCGTAATCGACAGTTCGCGGAAAGAAGCAAACAATGCAGTAAAAAAGCCCGACGCAGCAATTTCAGAAGGCAAAAAATTGCCGAAATATTCGGACGGCAGCCACGACAATGCAAGGGGCGACATTAAAATAAGAATACATATGATTTTAAGAATATTATATAGCTTTTTCATACCATCTCGGATAAATCAAAAACAAAACAGTTTTTACAAGAAAGGCCACAACTGCATTTACACATAAAAGAATAAAAACAGAAGCCACAAGCAAATCGGTGTTGGTTGCAAGCAAAGCGTCAAGCAGGGTACTGCCGAGTCCGGGGAAGGAAAATACTATTTCGGCAATGGTTACCGAACCGATAATAGCCGGTACCTTACCCGCAAGATACGGAATAAAGCGGGGTAAACTTGAAGAAAAAAGATACCCCGAATACGTTTCCGGCAACGGAAAAAAGCGCCCCAAACCGTGTCCGAGCGTTGAAAACACAACGGCATGAGTTGTATGAACTTGATTGAGCATATCGGCCTTAAGAAAATTTGTTGCATCCCATGAAAGCCCGCCGAGTACAACCGTAATAAGGGCAATAACAATAAAGGGCGCATCGCTTCCGAATATATTGGCCAACACCCAAAAACCGACAAACAGCGGTACCGCGGCAAAAACGGACAAAACGGAACTCAAAAATCCGCCGAACCGTTCCGCTTTGCGGTTTTTATGATGTTCGGTCAAATACCGCCCCGTCACGGCATAAGCCGACGCTGAAAGGGCGATGACGGTCAAAATAAAAAGCGACAATAAAGTCAGCGGCAGCGAAACGGCCGCTGCCGAAGCGATTATTTGACCGGAGCTGAATCCCGGATGAGCAATGGAAAAATCTTCGGAACCGGTAATAAGCAAAAAGAAAGAACGCGCCGCTTCGGCATAGCTTTCAACCGGGGCACCGATTGAAAGCAAATAAAATGCCGACAAAATTAAGGTTCCGGCCACGGCAAATACAATGCCGTGGATGATAAATTCTCTGACTAAAAAACGTAAAAACCGCATCGCTCCGACCTACTTTAATTTCCAGTTTTCTGCAGATAAAAAGGGATTATCCGTAGCGATGGCAACATTGCTTAAACCGCGCGAATATACGTCTTTTTCCAAAGAACATAAAAACAGCGCCGGAGACAGTTCGCAAATTCGCTTATCGATTTGAAGCGTTAAATCAATCCAATTTGACGTAACAATTTCTTTTTCCCATGCATCGAACAGTCCGTTCAATTTGCTGTCCGCTACGCCGGTAATATTATGCGAACCTTTGGAGCGGTACCAATCGCCCAAACTCGAATAGAGGTTATCAAAGCCTTCACAGTACATAAGGGCAAGTTCATACGATTTTTCGGTATATACCATACGATTAAAAACCTTATCACCGGTACGCTTTGCTTCGACATTTAAGCCGATTTCGGCAAATTGTTTTACAAGACCGTCGGCCATCTTTGCACCGAATTCGCCCATTGAATCGGGAAACAAAAGAATCGCATTTTGACCGCTGATTCCGCCTGCGGAAGCAAGTTTTTTAGCTTCTTTCGCATTAAAGGGAAGAAAATTAGGCATCGGTTTGTTTACATATTCGGGAATATTGGACGCAAAAAGATTCGACGGGAACGGGCCGTAGTTTAAAATCACTCCCGAATCCTTATCCGTAATCGACGGAATAAGAGCTTTCTTATCAAGTGCCCGAGCCATCGCTTGGCGGCCTTCGGCATTGGGGAACAGTTTGGTGTTAATTGCAACTTGATAAAACGCATACGGCATATATGAATTGACATCCACATTGGGGATTTTTTCAACATCGGCGCGATCCATCGGATTCGTTTCAAGAATCAAATTAATGCGTCCCTTGCGCATTTCGTTTATACGAATAATCGGATCTATTACGCGCTTCATCACCAAATTGCTTGCCTGGGGCTTATGCTTAAAATATGTACCGTTTGCCTCAAAGGTAACCCATTTACCGATTTCCCAATCCGCCAATTTAAACGGTCCCGTTCCGACCGGTGCCGTAGCAAATTTGCGTTCGTTTTCACCGGAGCGCATATTTACTTGCATATTTTGTCCGTTATATTTTGACGGAACAATCTTAAAGGTAAGCACCGGATAAGCGCGGAATTCGGGTATGGGGTTGATAAATTCAACCGTTACCGTTTTATCGTCAACAGCGGTAACACTTTTAATAAAGGACATAAGATAGTCGCGCTTAGGAGAATCATTATTTTCATCCGTATAAGCGGCAAACGAATATTCAACGTCACTTGCGGTAAGCGGAGTTCCGTCGTGCCACATTACATCGCGCAGCAATACCGTATATGTTTTTTTATTTACCGAATCCTGCACGATACTTTCGGCAAGAGCAAGCTCCGAATACAACGAACCGCTTTGCTCGTCCACTTCAAAATTGACAAGACCGTCGAATAACAGCTCGTCGGCATTTAAGCCGGAAGTATTTTGCTCCAAAACGGGATTAAGGGAATCCGGCAAGGTCGATACGGCAACCATCACCCCCTTCGGTTGAGCTTTCCAAATTACAAATGCACCGGCAGAGCCTAAAACAATAAGACAGACGGCAACAATAACTATAATGCTTTTTTTATTCATTTTCATTAACGCATCCTCACAATAAACGAACTATACACGACTACTTCTCCCGAATAATCCGGAGTTTTGCCTTTTTGAACTTCAAAAAAATATTTATCGCTTGTTAATTGACTTCCCGCATTGAGAATCGGCCACGAATTACCTACCTTGTAACTGCGGTTAATTAAATCTTTCATTTTGTTTTTTTCGATCAATTTACCGCTTTTTGTATTTTCGGCAAAGGCACGGACAGTACGGTTATCTTTTAAAGTAATTACCAAGTCGTTCATTTGACCGCGGGGAATCGAAACCATACCCCACCAGTACTCGTCTTTTTTTACATTTGAAGCGCTGAATTTTGCAGGGCGGCTTCTTTTACTTTCTGCCGTCGAACGGGGATCGGGGTTAAAAAGCCCTATTATAAGCGGTATAACAACCTTTCCGCGGCTTGCAATTTCCTGTGCGGTACGAATTTCCGCATTTACCTGTGCTATTTTAGCTTCAAGATCCTTTTTTTGCGCGTTTATATCGTCGATTATATCCTGACCGATATCGTTCGGATATTTCGATGCAAAACCGAGCAAGTCTTGATATATGACATCGATATTTTTTTCTATCGATTTATGATGTGCAAGAATGTCTTCAAGAGACATTTTTCCGCTTTCGGCATTTTCCGGCGTACGTGCAAATTCTTCATTGATTTTGTTTTTATAGTCGTATGCACGCTCGCGGATAAGGGCTGCGCGACTAACCGTAAGGTCTTGGCGGGCTTTTCTTAAAACACGCATATTCGGAGCAAGGGCGGTACTTTTTGCAAGGCCCGCATTGGCCGCAGCGGAATTAATTTCTTTTTCCGCCGATGCATAAGACGCAATTACCTTATCGTAAGCGGCTACCTTATCTTCAAACGATTCAACGGATGCAATGCTTTCCGCCTGCGAATCGAGGTTCGACTTTTTTTTGTATAACGAACTTACAATTTCGATTTCCTTATGTACTTCGGCAAGTTCGTCGCTGCTTCCGAACACTTTCGTTGCGGATTCATGCATTTTGCGCGCGGCGGTCACTTTACCTGAAGTTACCAAACTTTTGATACACTTTGCCGAAACGGCTGCTCCTTTTTCCGCTACCTCCGTCGGAAGTTTAAGAGCAGGGTCGATGGCCGAAAATTTTTCAATTGCTTTATTACACGCTTCGCGTAATTTTGTTTCGTTTGAAGCTTTTATCGAATCGGTTTTATTGAGCGATTCGGCGCCGGCTTTATACAAATCGATATAACCAAGATATTTCTTTTTGAGTTTTTCATCTTGAATTTCATTCCAATATACGGCCGCATCAGCCGGTTCGCGTTCGTGCCAAGCTTGTATACCGGCGGCAAGCGCCCGTTCGTCCGGCGGAATCTCGTCCACAGTGGCACAAGACATAAATATAACGGCTGCAAAAGCAAGTACCGAAATTATAATTCCATATTTTTTTTTCATTCTGAAACCTCCTTAACCAAACGGAAACCGACATCGGTATATCCGTTTTGTGCATCGATATTACGGAAATTGGAAATACGCAGTTCAACCGGACCGTCCATCCAAGAACCGCCTTTAACGGTGCGAAGATTCGATTCACCGTCAATACCGTGTACGGACGCCGTCCATTCCCATACGTTGCCGGCCATATCGGCAAGCCCCCAGGCGTTTTTACCGTTTTCAAACGAACCGACCGGAGAGGGCGCAGTAAAGGTACCGTTACCCTTGTAATTGGCTTTTTTTTCGGCGGCAGGACTGTCATCTCCCCACGGATATACGGTTTCCGTACCTGCGCGGGCAGCTTTTTCCCACTCTTCTTCAGTCGGCAAGCGGTATGTAAAACCCGTTTGTTCCGACAACCAGGCCGCATAAGCTTCCGCTTCTTCGACAGTCAATCCGACAACGGGCTGACTTCCTTGGTTAAAATCGTTGTTATAAAAGTATTCCGGAATGTTTTCGGCACGCGTTATATGCAGGAAAGCCGCATAACGTGCATTTGTAACCGGATACACATCTATGGCGTAAGAAGCCGTAGAAACAAGGCGCGAAGCTTCTTTTTTTCCTGCGCGGGTATCCTGTGCAACGGCACCGGCATTAAATTCGCCTTCGGAAACAAAAACGGACGGGTATGCGGCATCCATATCGTCAACGTGCACATAATAGGCGTCAACCGAACTTTGCGTATCCGCTTTTTTAAGTGCGGCCGAAGAGGGAAGAAACTGTGCAAAAGACGTTGCAACATTCAAAATTACCGGACGATTGCGGTAATCTTCGGAAACCGGATAATCGATTGTCGCATATCCGAGTGCATCCGTTTTACCGGAAGAACGAACTTCCGGCACGTCAGTCGCTGCGGCATCCGACGGAAGGTCGGCAATTTCCCATATAACCGAAAGAGGAACGCCTGCAACGGCATTATCCGACGTATCGGTAACTTTTACAGAAAAGCTTGTAGACGGATTTACAAAACCGTCTTTTATTGAAAAAGTAATAACAAGTTTTTTGCTTACTTGCACACAAAAAGCTTCGAGTCTGTGTGCAAACAATTCGGTACCCGATTCTTTAGCGGTAAGCAATTCCGTTTCGCCCTCGGCAATCAGTTCGGCAAGAATGTCAATAGCGCCCTTTATTTTATCGGCAGCGCCGCTTTTACCTTGTGCTGCATTGAAACGGGCAGTCAAATCGTTTCGAAGATTATCCGCATACGCTTTTTCTCTTTTATCCCAATCGACAATTTTTATTCGATATGTGACGGCAGGAGCTTCTTTCGGTTTCGATTTCGAAAAGGGTTTAAGATCCGCAAGGCGGGCTTTTACCGACTCGTCGCTCACCGAAATTCTGGAAGCTTTGGGATTAGCCGCACGCAATGTTGCGGTTAAAGCGCTTTCCACCAGATCGCGTTTTCCTGCAAGTTCCGCCTCTTCAAGGGTTGCCCCCTTACCGAAACCGTAGTAATAGCCTTCTTCTTGCTTTACAAGTGCGGACTTCGGTTTTTTGGCAAAAGCAGTTACAGTGCCGAAGATAAAAAAAACAAAAAACAAAAGAATCAAAAAACGATTGCGTTTTATTGACTTACCCATATATTTTACCTCCTGTAATTCCGTTTTCCGGAATACGTAGTTTAAAAATCCTCATAAGGATTCTAAGCTGCCGATACTTTGCAGTTATACGACATATACGGAAAAATCCGTACCCTATTAGTATAACATAAAAAAAAGATTTTTTCATGATTATGCTTTAAAGACAAATAAAATTGCATAAAAAAAATCAAATTTTCACCGATTTCCGTTTGTTATATCCATTATATCCAGTTTTTCTTCAAGCAAACGACGCAAACGCACAGACTCACTGTCTTTTAATCCTAAAGAAACACCGATATCCAAAGTTTGTGAAGATTCCGCAAAGCGGTTTAAGCGGAACAAGGCAAGCGCTTTGCGGTAATATACGTGCGGCTGATAGGCGTTTTTTTCCAAAGCACGGTCAAAATACACAAGCGCTTGTTTTTCTTCATTTAAAACGCTGTATATGATACCTACATAATACAGTGCCATATAATTGTTTACATCCTTTTCGACGCTGGTTAAAAAATCTTTTTTTGCTTTTTCATAGTCGTTTTGTGCAAAATACGCCATTCCGCGGTGTTTATAAATGACGGAAAGCACAATAGGATTTGCCGCCGCCTGCGTATCCAAAATTCGCGTATAAATATCTATTGCCTTATCCAAATCGCCGATATTATGGGAATGCAGGGCTTCCAAAAGCATATCGTCTACGGTTCCCTGCACATAGGGAGAAGCGTTACCCAATTCTTTTAAAAGCGGTGAAGATTTATTTATTTCATCGCCGGCATCCAGTTTTCCGGCCGACAAAATATCCGCTTGTCCGTAAAAACTCGAACGGCGCAAATCCAATTCCGAATTCAGTTTATTTTGATAATCTCTGATTTCCTGAAAAACGATATCGGCAAGACTGAGCATTGCGTTCATAGAAGCCAGTTTACGTCTGAGCGGAAGGTCAAAGGGGGAAAATTCCGATTTATAAACCAATTCATGCTCGACTTCCGCCCAAGCATCTTGAAGTATCGTGCGGATTTGTATTTCACAAAGCAATGGTCCTTGAAAGGCGTCTTTTAAATCGGGCGGAACGCACTCGTCATATACCGGTTGAGGAATATGTACCAAAATATGCACCGATTCATAACCGAATTCGCTGAATGTGCGGTCGGCGCCTTTTCGCTCGACTTCAAAAACGTCAAAGGTGTCCAATACGTATTTTTCGACAATGCGTATATCTTCAAGAAACGAGCAAATAATCCGTATACCTAAAATATCGGTGAGCAAGGGCATAAGCGGCGAAGGCGTCGGACGCATTTTTACCAATTTGCGATAATAGCTTTTAAAAGTTTTAACCCGATACTTAAAGGCGGGAGTCGAAACGCAGGAAACATTTTTTTTTAATTCGGTTTGCACGGTTTCAAGTACGGCACTGAAACTCGGCATGGATTTTTCATATAAGCGTTTAAGCGCTTCTTTAGAGTAAAATACGGGTTGTTTTTGTACACTCATAGCAAGCTTCCCGTAAATCATCGACATAAAAAAAGCTGCCCCCGAAAGGACAGCTTTTTCAATTCGGATTATTCTTGGCCGGCAGGAGTTACCGTAGCGGTGAATCCTTCTTCCTTCGCAAGATTGCTCTTTTCAATAAAGCGGTTAACCTGCTGTGCGCCGAAACGTCTCATTTCGATGCTTTGGCGGATTTGCTCTTTTTCGGTTACGATACCCCACAAATCTTCGTCGGCAATATCGCGTTCGGTTTGAGCAACGGCTTTATCGTAGATAACGTCGATTTGCTTAAAGTAGGCAACAAAGTCGCCGCCGTCATGAGCCGCATCGCGGGTAATCAAAATGCCGGAAAGTTTGGCATAGGGAAGTCCGCGCGGATACAAAGGATATACTTTAATTTCGCGGTTGCGGATATCCGTAACGTAATCGGGGTTATTCCAAATCAGGTTTTTCCATCCGTCGAAATTAAGGGTTCCCATATAGTAGCGGCGTTCTACATTGTCATTGTCTTTAAGTAAAACGTAAACCGCATGGGGATAGTTATAACCGTAGGTCGTTAAAGAAACCGATTTAAGGGTTCCTACATTGTCCAATACACCGTATCCGTTGGGATCGTCGCCGTTTTTTCTAAAGCGGTATGCATTGGGCTTTTGCGAACCTTCTACAACTTGACCGTTTTCATCAATATCGGCCATCGGTTCAAAAGCGGGGATATCAAAAGCAGGCAGTATGCGCGCGTTTGCATTTACGGGTGCAGTCGGGAATACGATACGTATACCCATAACGTTTTTGCCTGCAAAGGGTCCGTTGATAACCGGAGCCGATTTGACAATAGAACGCTGCATATTGGCTACAATCCGTGCGGAAGAATTTAATTGAACTTCCCAGTCGGTTAAAGCCAATGAAGTACGCATCAACGCTTTTTGAGTATCATCAAAGGGTATTGATGAAATTTTCGAAAAATCCATAACAGTTCTTTTGTTGATAGTCGGATTACCGTTTTCATCAGCAACAATATCCGGTTCAAGATTTGAAAAGTCAATAAGAACTGCTTTTTCACCAAAAGCAAGGCTTCCTATCAACAGGAATGCCATTGCCACTAAAACGAAAGACCTCTTCATTCAAAGCTCCTTTTAAACAGTATGATGTAGCCTTGTATATATAAAATATACTTTATACCGGCTTTTGTCAACGGTTTTTTTGCTAAAATCATATTTTAATCGGTATATTCATATACTTTATGCCCCAAAATCGCAATCATTATATTATCGGCCGAATTATAGTTTTTTTGTATGTTTTGTTCAAGCAGTTTGCAAGCGGCCGCGGTTTCCGATGAAGTACGTTTTTGTAAAAGGGCTTCTCCGTTAAGGTTAATATAAAGCGTTCCGTCCTTTCCTTTAAAAAAGGATAAAATCTTAGTACCGGCCGGAAACAGGGGACGGTATCTGTCGTTTTTAGGCCCGGCTAAAAGTTCTTCGGTAAAATACATTAAAGACGACTGCACCGGCTTGCGGGGAATAAAACAGTTTTCGGCATAAACACCGTTTTTATCCAAGGATTCGAACAGTAAAAGTTTTTTCGTTCCCGGATAAAAAATAAGATATAATGTAAAGGATAAAACAAACGAAAAAATCGCGCACACCGACAGTATGCGGTGAATCTTGTTTAACGGGATTCTTTTGTACTGACTTATAACATAATTGAAATCGATCATTTTATGCCGGTAAAACCTCTTGAATTTTCAAAATGACTTACAAATGCGGTTAATCCATTATATATCCCAACGGATAATTTACGCAAGTAGTTTTGATCGAAAAGCAACAAAGCTTCTTCCGGATTCGTTACAAAACCGAGTTCGACTAAAACGCTGGGCATGTTTGCATTGCGAACGACAAACCATTCTTCTTCTTTGATGCCGCGGTCGGGACTTAAGCCGCCGACTTGCTCCCTGATTCCGTCTTGAATATATTTTGCAATAAGGATACTTTCGGTTGTAAATTCTTCTTCCATCATCGAATTTAAAATAGGTACGACATCCTTATCTTTATCGCCGCCGGTACTTTTAATCAAAGTACGCCTGTAGCCGGGAGAAAGATACCACACTTCAAAGCCTTTTGCCTTTGCATGAAAAGCCGAATTTGCGTGCAAAGAAACATAGAGAATGGCTTCATGTTCCGCCAATTTTACGGTATTTGCAATGTCGGTACGTTGATTTAAAGTTAAAAAAGTATCGGTATTGCGTGTAAGCATAATTTTTTTATCGGGATAGGTTTCTTTTAAGCGCGCGTACAAATCCCGGGCGGTAAAAAGCACAATATCTTTTTCGCGCAACGTTTTCTTTTTTCCGTTTACGATATGATCGGCTACGGCGCCCGGATCCTGCCCTCCGTGTCCCGGATCGATTAAAATCGCCCCTATGCGAAAATGAACTTCGGGAGGCAGATTTTCAAAAATTTGCTTTACGGTATCGAAAAAGGCGGCTCGTGCATAAAAAGTGCCGTTATAATTCACGGGCGCCGGACAAGCGGTAATTTCGGTATGATCCAACAAGACAAAATCATGATGCGCCGAAAAACTTAAACGGCGGCCGTTTTTTTCAAACATACCGTTTGCACTCATGCTGTCCCAGTATAAAACCGAATCGGTTTGTTTTGCGATTTGTGCAAACGGGATGAGCTGCGCCGGCAAAGCTTTTTTTTGGGCGGCATCCGTAAGATCGGAAGACGCGGCCGATACAATATGCAAAACGCATAAAAACAAAAAAAATACCGCTTTTTTCAACACGTTTTTCAACCTTCCTTACTATTCATTATCGGAATAAAATACGGCGCCCTGCAAACCGCCGCGGATAAGATAATGCCAGAATTTTTTTCCGTAAACGCCGGCGCCGCTTTTTGCTCCGTTAATAAGTCCGGCAGCTCGCAGTTCATTATACATGCATACGGTTTCCGAAAGGCTGCGGCCGTTCCAATCAAGAAGATCCGCATGTTTTTTTAAGCAATGCAAGAGTGTAATCTCTTCTCCGTCAGCGTATTGCGTATCTTTTACCTGTTTTTCCAATCGATCGATTGTTTTCGGAGGAAGCTGAAAAGCCGAAGGCGGAAACGACGTATCCAGCGCTTGTTCCAAAAAGTCCTTGGTTGCGGCATTGTCGGGTTTTAAGCGCAAAAAAACGGTTTTAACCGCTTCGGCTGCATAATTCGACGCCTGCGTAAAATCGGAGCCGACGGCAATAACGTTTCCTGCTTTTTCGACATTGTTGACGGGAAAAACGGCGTGTTCGTTTTCGCAAATACGGGGAAAGACGTCTTTTACACCCTCACAGCAGCGCGCTTTATCGAAAAAAAACGTTTCCCGCACGGTGCCGGGAATGGAAAGCCATGCACGTTCGGCACAAAATCGTTTACACGGTATTTCAAAAATTTCAAAAGCACTGTCGTGAATATTCGTTTTAATCCGATTTTGTACGAGAGTTTCGGGGCTGCCGCCTAAAGCCAATATTAAAGCTTCGCGGATCAGATTAAAGTCGGACGCATACGGATAGGTCCATCCGGACATATAGCCGCCGGAAAGGCGCGCGGCGATTTCTCCGATCATCGGTCCTTTAGACGTCAATTTTATGTCGGCTTTTGCCGCACCGTAACTCAAGCCTAAAGCGTGTATGCCGTCGGCAAAAACTTCCAAAAGATCTCTGTACACGGCTTCGTTTATTGATGAGGGCATCGTATGCCCCATTTCAATAAAATACGGAGGGAAAAAGATGTGTCTGTCGGCAAAACCGGTAATTGTAAGTTCGCCGTTATATATAAGGGCGTCTATTGAAAATTCCGGTCCGTCCATATATTCTTCAACGATTGCCCTGCCCGTTTCCGAAAAGAAAATCGCTTCTTTGAGCGCCGACGACAATTCCGAAATCGAATGCACAAGCCGGCAACCGCGCGCTCCCATATTATCGCAGGGTTTTACGACAAGGGGAAAAGCAAGGCTGTAGTTTCGTAAAAACACCTCCAATATCTTTTTGTCGAACGAAGCCGTTTCGGCATCGGCTTCGGCGAATAAGGGAGAAGGAACGCCGGCTCTTTCAAAACAAGCGCGCATAAGCAGCTTATCGCTTGCATTTTTCGCCGCAAACGAACTGTGTGCCGGAAAAGAACACTCTTCGGCCGCACGGGAAACCGCATAGGAAAAATCGGTGCCCGCAGTAAATACGGCATCCAACCCCTGCTTGTCATACAGCGAACGGGCAAAATCCACTATTTTTTCCGTATCCGTCAAATTAATTTGCTTAAAAGAATCGCACAGCGGCCGGCATAACACGTGCGATTCGGTGTCCACAAGGGTAATGCGGCAGCCCAAATCCCGTGCGGCTTGCACTGCAGGTTTTTGCATAAGACTTCCGCCCAATAATAACACATGTTTTTCCATAATAATCGCTACCTTTTTTCCCCATCCGCACCGCATGTTTGCGGGCTTTTATTTTGTACGGCTTCTACGATACTGCAAGCCGTATACGGGGGCACTTCCTTTTGCCCCGCAAAAAAACGCTGCTCCAAAAAACTGCATACCCGGCATGCATTGCGGTAATCGTCGGCCGTATCGACGGTGGTGCGTAAATGCGGATAATTCCATTCACTCGGGGCAGGTTCGAAAATGCACGTATACGTATCTTTATGATTATAAAGTGCGGGGCCGACATGCTCGCATTCAAAAGCATCGCGCGTCCGTTTATGCGCCTCTATAAGAGCTCGGGCGGAAAGAACTTCAATACCGCTTCCGTGCGGCAAACCGGTATAGGTAAAATAATCGCATGTACGGCGCAAAAACTCTTTAACGGACGCTTGGGCCGCTTCATAAAACAAAAAAGGATTATCGGCGGTTGCGCGGACTATGACATCGGCTCCCGTTTTTTGCGCGAGCAGACAAAAGCGTTCCAAAACATTATCTTCCGGCCCGGCAAAGCAATTCCATCCTTGATTGTATGCAATCGGCTGCAACGTATCGTATGAAGCGGTATCGCAGGCAAGCCAATAAGCGTCCGCGGGTACCCGTTTCATTGCACGCAAAGTCCACGCAACAAGGGGCAGGGATTCTCTGCCGAGGGGAAACAAGGCTTTACCGGGGAGACGTGCCGAAGCTAAGCGGCATTGAACGGCAACAAGAATCATGTATGTATCCTGCCGTGTATATGTGCGCTTTCGTTTGCCGATTCGGCTTTCCAGTTTTGCGTAAACCGGACAATATCGGTTTTAAATCGAAAGCGATTTTTATACGTCCATGAGCACGCATCCGCAAACAAAGCATAGGCTTTAAAAGGTCCGCCCGGACAGCGGCGTAAAAAATCAAAATACCGCAGTTTGGGTATATACGCACAATCGGATTTGAAAACCGGAGCGCAGTTTTTTAAAAAAAACCTCAATTGCGTACAGTCGGCCGTCATGTCCTCGGCAGGCGGATCACCGTCATATAAAATCCTAAACGAAGAAAAAAATTCAAACACTTCGCCCCAAAGCCATCCGCGCAATGCAAAATCCAAATTTTGCCAATACGGCGACACAATCGTATAATCATAACCGCCCAATTGCATAAATTTTTGCTTGTTGTATATCCCTATAAAGTCAAACGGATATACTGTTTTTTTAGCTCCCGCAACCGAAGCGGGACGGGCAAAAAAAGTATTTTTTTCTATAACCGGATCCATTTTAACCGGTAAACTGCGCAAGTTTGACGATTGCAAAAAGGGAACCGTGCACAAGCGCTCTGCACCAAATATATTTCGTACCAAACTTTCGCTTAAAATGGGCGGTGCGATTTTTATATCATCCCACAAAACAAGCGCATATGGGGATTTGATTTCGCTTATACCGATGTTTATCATATCGCCGGCAGTAAGCTCTTCAAGGGGTACGATGAATTTTACCGGCGGATAGCGTTGGGAAAGATCTTCCAAGCTGTAACTTTTGCTTGAACTTTCAACGACGATAATTTCACTGAAACCGCAGGTAAAAAGATTTTCGATATTTCGGGCACAATAATGATTACCGCTTCGGTTTAAAAGTATGGCGGCAATCGATGATGAAAAATCGGAAAGGGGTGTAACGGAACCTCCTAAAACCGTTCTTTGTATCTGACGTTCGTTAAAAATTAAAGGTATAGTATTCATCGCTTTTTTTGCAGTCTCCGGTATAGATTCCCTGTAATTGCTCCCGCAATCGCGGATAGCCCTTATTCCATACTGATTCCAAACCGTCCGTAAAAATATTGCCGTAAAAATCTTCCGTGTTAAAAACAGCCGCCTTGCAGCGCGGAACCCGGCCGTCCGCCAATATACACATGTCGCGCTTTATATGCCAACAGGGAGTACGCAAAGCCGGAGATAAGTCGGCGGGGCGCATATCTTCCAAAAAGCCGCTTATATGATCGTATTTTTGAATAATAAGTTCTCCGTCAGCCTTCCATTTTCTAAAAAAAGCTTCCAACTGGTTTTCATTGCAATGTATGCGGACCATTTGCGGATATACGGCATTGGGGAAAAGCGGCTTTAATGTCCGTACGGCATTTTCGGCGGTTTCAAGACTGCCTGCCGTATGAATGCGCTTATATACCGTTTCGTCGGCGGCGTCGAGTTTTATAATCCAATTGACCGCCTTATATCCGGTATTCCGTACTGCATTGTCGGCGGCGGCGGCCCGGATACGTTCTATCGTCTTTATATCCAAGTTTTGAGCGTCCGTTTCTATTAAAAGGGAAAATTCGGGGCGGGCCAATACGGCTTCGGCAAACAAAACAAAGTCGGGATGGTATACCGGATCTCCTAAAAAAGATAAGCCTATTACCGCATCGGGCGAAAACTCGGACGCATCCGCTAAAAAGGATTTGAATTTTTTAAAGTCCATGGCCGCCGCCGCCGTTTGCACTTCATATATATTTTCGGCTTTTCCGCTCGAATATATTTGCACATTATAAAAAGACGGAAGCGTACGCTGCACTTGTTCCGAATTTTGCGCCGTTTTGCACAACATATCGGCATTTGCCGTATCCGGACACAGCTCGTGTAAACGGCGGCAGCACAAGCTGTCGCGCAGCGAAAAACAGTTTAAACTAAGGCGCAAATAGCGATAATCTTCGGGGGCGATAAGGGTTTCTATTTCAAAAGAATTGATATCGGTTTTTAAAAGCGAAAACAAAGAATCGCGTTTTACCGGCGCATTTCCCAAATCGGGTTTCGAGCGGGCAAGTTCGGATAATATGCGTACCGTACCCGCATCTATTATTTCCGGCGTCAATCCGTAAGGATAACCGTCTGCAAAACTGTACTCGGCTTTATAGCGCGTATGCAAGGCAATAAGCTCGGATGTCAGCGCATCGTTTAAAAAAGGACAATCCGCCCACGCATAAACGGCAAAATCGGCTTTTTTTTCATGCAAAACCGTTTCCATACGGCTCAGTAATTGTGCAACCGTCATTTTGTCATCTATGCTCTGTGTTCCGATACTCGTATCGATATGTTTCGCCCACAGCGCCGTTTTATCGCGAGCGCTTACACCTTTAAAATCCGTTCGAAAAGCGAAATCGGTCATTTCCGCGGCATATAAAAATACAAAAGCTTTCATACTTTTTTGAATATCGGCATTAAAAAAAGTTTTATAAGAACATTCCATGCCTTCGGTTTCGGAAAAACGGTATCTTATTCTTTTTGTTCCAATAAGGTATCCAAAAAGGCATGACTTGTTTGAACGACGTCGAGGATTGCATGGGTATCGTGCAAAGATTCGTTTACTTTTTCCAAAGACTGCAATCCGTCTTTCATTGCCAATGCTTGTTCTTTTACCGCAGCGGTTATTTCCGCCAATGAATTGCCGGCTTCGTCAAGAGTAGCGGCATTTTCGTTAAAATTATTTAAAACACCGGTAAACGACTGTTGAAAACGGGAAAATAAATCGATAAAAAGGGTCATACTTTTATTTATTTCGTCAACGGTATTGCGGAATTCGGTTAATTTTTCTTCGATTTTTTTGGTAGATTCTCCGGTTTGTGTCGCCAAAGAGCGCACTTCGTTTGCGATAATTCTAAAACCGCTGCCGACTTTTCCGGCACGGGCGGCTTCAATGGAGGCATTGATGGCAAGAATGCCGGTTTTAACCGAAACGTCTTGAATGCCGGCAAGCATTTCGGCGACGTCGGCCGTTTTATCTTTAAGAATTTCAAAACTGGAGGCGGCACTGCGGGCATTGACGGAAGCTTCTTCAATTTCGTTTACCCTTTCGTTGATTTCGGCATGCAGTTTTTTGTTGTTGTTCAAAATATCGGCCATCATAGTATTGACTCTGCCCGTATTTGCCGACGAAGCATTGCCGCTTGCCTGTATTTGTTCGAAGGCGGCAACAATCGTATCGAAACCCTTTTGGAGCTGTTCCATCGATTCGTCGATAATTTGAAACGAATGCGTCGTTACAAAGTCCAAAACAATACTTTTATTGTACTGCACAACCGTTTTATTTACGGCATCGGTAAAATTTTCAATAACCGTATTGGGATTGTTTATGTATTCGCTCATTGCACACCGCCTAAACTAAAAAAGTGTATCCATATAATCCAAGCCGCACTTTAATTCGGAAAGCCAATTTAAAAAGGTTTCGACGTTTTCGCCTTTATAAACGGCGCCGTGCTGGGGTGCTATCATGCGCGGATTCAATCGGCGCACATTTTCCGTCCAGCGGCGGACAATCGCATTGGATGCCATATAGCGCGTGTGAAAGTCTTTAATAAAGGATACGTGTTCGTCAAAATTTTCGACAAAAAGCGTTTCTTCATGTTCGCCGAAAACGGCAGCGCCTATATCGCCGGTAAATAAAATGCCCGAACGCTCGTCAAACAAACCGAATTGTCCGGGTGAATGCATAAAATGAGAGGGAATACAGCGCATACGGGAATTCGAGGGCAGCATAATATCCATCCCCTTATCCGGCACGCCGATCATACGTTCCATATCGACAATGCCGAAGTGCGGTAAAAACCGTATCCATAATTCGGAAATATATACTTTTGCATTGGTAATTCCCAGCCACAGGGCAATACCGGATGAAACGTCGGGGTCCTGGTGTGAAAAAAAGATGGTATCGATTTTATCTACGGATATAAAACGGCTCACGGCGGTTACGACGCGGGAAAAAAGATGTACCCCTCCCGGATCCAGCAGCACTCCCCTTCCCTTATCTATAATAAGGTACTGCATGGTTTGTACCGCACCCTTGCGGTATTTGGATTCGGCACCGAGCCAAATAAAGGTATGTTCGGCATCTTCGTACAAAACCTTACCGTGAATATCGTCTGCCTGTATCATTATAATCGTACCTCCCGGAACATCTTTTATACTGTATCGTTTCAGCTATGTATGTAAGTATACTTCCAAACAGACAGATATACAAGGGCAAAAATATATATAGAGTACAAAATGCACGGGCAAAAATGACGCAGCACTTTGTGTGCGGTACAAACAAGGCGTCCTGTACGCGATGTCTGCCTATATGTGTGCCGATAAGCGTATTTTCTTTGTTCTTGCGCTTTCTTAAAAATTCACCTATACTGGAATTATGTTGTTTAATTTGAAAAAAAGAAAGGCGGGAAAAAAAAACGATAAAGATTCCCTGCCCTGGTGGAAAAATAAAACCGTATATCAAATCTATCCGCGCAGTTTTTGCGATTCGAACGGCGACGGTATAGGCGATATTCCGGGTATTATTTCAAAACTCGATTATCTTGCGGATTTGGGTATCGGTATCATTTGGCTTTCGCCCGTATATTGTTCGCCTAACGACGACAACGGTTACGATATAAGCGATTACCGCAATATCCATCCGGATTTCGGCACTCTTGCGGATATGAAGCGTCTTATCGCCGAAGCGGCAAAACGCGATATAAAAATCATTATGGATTTGGTTATCAATCATACGTCGGACGAACATGAATGGTTTAAACAAAGCCGCAGCAGTATAGACAATCCGTACCGCGACTATTATATTTGGCAAAGCGGAAAAAACGGTAAAGAACCCAATAACTGGACGGGTTTTTTCAGCGGTACGGTATGGGAAAAAGACAGGGCGACAAACCAATATTATTTGCATCTTTTTTCAAAAAAACAGCCGGATTTAAACTGGAAAAACCCCAAGGTTGCCGAAGAAATACGCGGTATTTTAAAGTACTGGCTCGATATGGGTATAGCCGGCTTCCGCTGCGATGTTATAAATATTATTTACAAAACAAGTTTAAAAAACGGCAAAAAACGGCTTATTCTTACCGGCAGAGAGCATTATCTTTCGCAAAAAGGATGTCACAGCATTTTACGGGAATTGCGCCGTGATGTATTTTCCCGCTATGACTGTTTTACCGTAGGCGAAACGGTTATGGTAACGCCCTCGGATGCAAAAGAACTGTGCGATGAAAGCAGGGGCGAACTGGATATGGTTTTTTCGTTCGAGCATATGGATGCCGACAGTATAAACAATAAATGGCTTAAAGTTCCCTTTAAGCCCGAAAAACTGTTTTCGATACTTGAAAAATGGCAAAATAACGTTGCATGGAACGCAAACTATTTTGAAAACCATGACCAACCCCGAACCGTATCCCGCTACGGCGGTTATACGGGCAGCCAAAGAGAAAAGGCCGATCGCGAACGCTTTGCAAAACTCATAGCCTGTTTATTATTCAGTCTAAAGGGGACTCCCTATATATATCAGGGGCAGGAATTGGGCATGACAAACGGCGATTTTACCGGCATAAGCGATCTTCGCGACCTTGAAAGCTTTAATATACATACATTGATGCGCACAATAGGCTTTTCGGAAAAAAAAGCATGGAATCTGCTTTTAAAAACGTCAAGGGACAATGCGCGCACTCCCATGCAGTGGTCTGCGGAAAAACAAGGCGGGTTTACTGCCGGAACTCCGTGGATTAAGGTAAATGCAAATTATACGGTAATCAATGCCGCAGAACAAATAAAACGAAGCGATTCGGTGTTTGCCTTTTATAAAAAACTTATTGCCCTGCGCGAACAAACTCCCGCTCTTTTGAACGGTACGTTCCGGCGTTTAAAAAGCCCCAAAAACGTATTTGCATATACCCGCTCCGTTCAAGGTCAAACATGTCTTATTTTGCTTAATTTTTCAAAAAAGAATGTAAAACTGAGCAGTGAAATAAAAAAATATATAGTACCGGCCGAATTTTCCGGTTTATCTATGCTGTGCAGCAATATGGAAAAGGGACAAATCGATATGCTCAGAGCACATGAAGCGCGTATTTTTCAGCTTTAGATTTAAAAGCGAAACTTGTAGAATCGCACACAAGTATTGTAAAGGATAACGGATGTCATTACCCGAAAACGCACTGCAAAACACCGAAATTTTCAGCGTAACACGTATAACGGAAATGCTTAAAGACCTTATAGAAGGTTCTTTTCCGTTTGTAACAATCGAAGGCGAAATTTCCAATTACCGCCCCTCAAGTACCGGGCATATTTATTTTACGCTTAAAGACGAAACGGCTGCCATAGCGGCGGTTCTTTTTAAAGGCAAGGCGCGAAGCTTGTCGTTTATACCCCGCGACGGCATAAAAGTGCGTGCAAGCGGTTCTTTGTCGGTATACGGCCTGCGCGGAAGCTATCAGATTATTGTCGAAAAAATGGAAGAAAGCGGGTCAGGAGAAATCTTAAAACTTTTGGAAGAACGCAAACAAAAATTGGCAGCCGAAGGTTTATTCGATAATGATAAAAAACAACCCCTGCCCTTTTTTCCCGAACGTATCGGCATCGTTACCAGCCCGACGGGAGCGGCATTGCGCGATATTTTGCAAATTACACGTAGACGGAATCCGAAAGTTTCGGTTACAATATTGCCCTGCGCCGTTCAAGGAGCGGAAGCTGCGGAACAAATATGTATGCAAATTAGACGGGCAAATATGTTTTCGCTTGCGGACGTTCTTATCGTAGGCAGGGGCGGCGGTTCGCTTGAAGACTTATTGCCCTTTTCCGAAGAAAGTACGGTAAGAGCCGTGTTTGAATCGAAGATTCCGGTTATTTCGGCAGTTGGGCATGAAATCGATTGGGCATTAAGCGATTTTGCCGCCGACATACGCGCACCGACCCCCTCGGCTGCAGCAGAACTTGCCGTTCCGCTTTTGGACCGTATTACACAGGATATACAATCGGGTATGCAGTCTTTATGCGAAACCATGCAAAACCGTGTACAAAACATGCGGCTTTTGGTAAAATCTTTTTCTGCGGAAAATCTGGAACTTAAACTTCGAAGTATCGAACAGCCGATTTTGCAGCGTTTTGACGACGCAAAAGAAGAGCTGTTGTTTTCCGTGCAGGAACGCATCGATACGGCAAAACAAAGAATCGCCTTTGCACGCAGAGATTTGGAGGCGGCAAATCCGCGCAGTATTTTGGAACGCGGTTATTCGGTTGTTACGGACAGCGTTACCGGACATATCATTAAAGATGCAAGCCAAACGGTAAGCGGACAAAACTTGCTTATACAACCCTATAAAGGAAACATACGGGTTATTGTTACAAAAGAGTAATCGGTATAAAAGGAGTAATATGAAAAACTTCGAGCAAAAATTGCAGCGCCTTGAACAATTGGGTGCGGATATAAAAAAAACGGACATAAAACTTGAAGATGCTTTAAAAATGTTTGAAGAAGGCATCGCTTTGGCAAAGGGTATGGAAAAGGAGTTGGATAAAATAGAGGGAAAGATTCAGCAATTGGTAAATCAACCGTCCGCTCCGGCCGACAAACCGGAACTTGATTTATTCAGTTCGGTCGGCGACGAATAAATCGGCTATGAACACAAGGGACATCATACATATTAAACCGGTTAAAACGTTGGCCCCGGAAGTTGCGCGTAAAATAGCGGCAGGAGAAGTTATCGACCGTCCGGCTGCGGTATTGCGCGAATTTTTGGATAATGCAGTCGATGCGGGCGCCGACAGAATTACAGCCGAAATAGAGTCCGGCGGCATAAGCTGCATACGTGTTGCGGATAACGGATGCGGAATGAGTAAAGAAGATTTGGAACTGTGTACGCATCCGCATGCAACCAGTAAAATCACATCGGACAGCGACCTTGAAGCGCTTAAAACGCTCGGTTTCCGCGGTGAAGCCCTTGCTTCGATTGCGGCGGTCAGCCGTTTGGAAATCACTTCAAGCAGACAGGGACAAGCATGGCGTATCGAAACGGGACCGGAAGGCAAACAAACGATAAGCCCCGCAACGCTTCCTGCCGGTACGACGGCTTTATGCAGGGGGTTGTTCGATAATTTTCCCGCACGGCATCGTTTTTTAAAAAGACCGCAAGCCGAAACCGCTTTATGCAAGCAAACGTTTATCGATAAAAGCCTGCCCTTTGCGAATACGGCATTCCGTTTTATTTGCGATTCCAAAATCCGCTTTGATTTTCCCGCCGGGCAAAGTTTAACTCAACGGTTTTGCAGCGCATTGGAAATGAACGAACACGCTTCTCTTTTTTATGAAATACATTCTCATCCGGATACCGAAAAAGGACTCAGCGACAGCAGAGCGCAGGGCGAACCGTGGAGTTTTTCGATTGTACTCGGTGAAACCGGCATATACCGAAGCGACCGCAAACTTATGTATGTCTTTGTAAACGGCAGAAGAGTACAGGAATACGCTCTTTTACAAGCTATGGACTACGGTGCCGAAGGATATTTTCCCAACGGAACTCATCCGGCGGCATGTTTGTTTTTAAATATAGATTCCTCGCTTGTCGACTTTAATATTCATCCTGCAAAAAAGGAAGTACGATTTAAAGATATAGGCCCCATTCACCACAGTATCAGCACGGCCGTTCGCAATTTTTATAAAAATGCAAGTATCCGTTCTTTGACGCGGGAAAACCGGCAGCACGCACAAAACCTGTACGAAACACAAAACGGACATCTTTTCGAATCGGACAGCGATTATGCAGGTGAGCGCTTTTCAGGTTACTGCGCACAAACGGATACGGGGCATAGCGATATATTGCCGAATGCGGCGCTAAAAGATACGGCGCTACAAAACAGCAGCTTAAGCGATACGCGCCTGTCCGACTGTCATAACGCTTATGCACACATAAACCGGACGGCCGCATTTTTCCGCAGCGGTGCGCAAGCGGATTTACGCACCGCCTTTTCCGCAGACGAACAAGGGGACGGCTTAAACCGCGATACCCTGCACGGCAATGAAAAACAAGGCGGCACGGAACAAAAAAGCGGCAGTTTGCGTTACATAGGTTCGGCTTTGGGTGTGTTTTTAATTGCGGAAAAAGACGGTGATTTATATCTTGTAGATCAGCATGCCGGACACGAGCGCATATTGTTTGAAAGTTTTTTGGAAAGCGCCGGCGAAACGCAAGCATTACTGGTTCCCCTTGTTATCGAAACGCCGAGTCCCGACGATGATATATATCTTGAAAACCTGCTTCCCGAATTGCAAAAAGCGGGCTTTACAATGAAAAACTGCGGTTCGGGACGATGGGAGGCGGAATCGGTGCCGGCAAAATGGCAGGGAACGGAACGGGATTTACAAAGCGATTTACTCGACAAACGTATTGCTCCCGGCGAAATTATCCGCTCTCTTGCTGCAACAAGCGCATGCAGGAGCGCCGTAAAGGACGGCCATATGTTGGATCCTCAAACGGCACAAGAACTTTTAGTCCGCATATTTTCTCTTAAAGATCCCCATTGTCCACACGGACGCCCGATATGGAAAAAAATCACAAAGGACGAACTGTTTCAAGCCGTAAGACGTACGCGCTGAGCGGTAAAATCTACGCGCTGAGCGGTAAGACACGCGCCAGCGTTAAGATATGCGCCGAAAAACAAAGGCGCTTTTAACCGTTTTAACCGCCCCGCTTAACGATTTCGCTTATTTTACGGATTCAAGCAAAGCCTTTACTTCATCTTTACGAAAATTCGGATCCTTTGCTTGAACGGCAATCAAGTATTTTTCGGCAGTTTTATTATCCTGCAAAGCGATGCATACCTTTGCCAATTCGACAAAGGCTTCCGAATTATTTTGATTGCGCTGCAATATTTCCGTATACAGTGTTTTTGCACTGTCGAATTGCTTTGCGGATGCATAGGCGCCTGCCAAATTCATCTTTGCGGTTTCGTTTTTAGGCTCAAGTTTTAATGCCGTCAAAAAATACGTTATTGCATTATCATAGTCTTTTTTTGCCAAATATGCGCCGGCTAAATTATTGACGGCTTCAAAACTGCTTTTATCGAGACTCACCGCCTTTGTTAAATACGCTAAGGCACCTTCAATATCGCCGTTATCAAGATAGAGTTTGCCCAAATTTATATTCGCTTTTATGTGATTCGGGTCTATTTTAAGCGATGCGGCATAGGATTTTACGGCGGCATCGAAACGTCCCAAAACTTCCTGTATCAGCCCTGCATTATAGTGATATACCGGATTTTGAGGCGCCGCATTTACCGCTTTTTGTGCATAGCTCAGCGCATCGTCCATCTTATTTTGTCCGAACAGGGCGGTCGATAAATTATAGTTCGTTACCGGATCCGTGTCGGCATAGGTTAAAGCTTTTCTAAAATATTTTTCCGCATCGGCGTAATTTTGCTGACCGCCGTATAACGAACCCAATTCACGCAGCGCATTGATATTCGTCGAATCTATATCCAATACCTTTTTGTATGAAGCGGCCGCTCCGGTAAAATCGTTTTTTTGATTTTGCAGCCGCGCAAGCTGAAGCCATGCGGTATCATACTGGGGGTTCACCGAAACGGCTTTACGAAGGGCAGCAACGGCATCGTCAACTCTTCCCAATCGGTTGTATGCCAACGAAGCGTTAAACCATGCTTGGTGAAAAGACGAATCAAATTTTGCGGCGGATTCAAAAGACGAACGGGCTTCGCCGTATTTTTTCATTGTGTACTGAACTTTACCCAATTCATAAAAATACAGGGGATTTGAAGAATCTTTTTGAACCGCCAAGGTAAATTCTTTTAAAGCTTCAGGATAATTTTTTGCGTCTGCGGCCGCTTTTCCCAGCACATAATGCGACACCGGATTGTCCGGCGTAAAAGAAAGGCTTTTTTGCGCATATGCGACAGCCGCATCTTTTAATAAAAGCTGTTTGTCTTTATCCGGTTCGCTTTGGGCGGCGGAAGACAGCAAACCCGCTATTTCGGCAAGTTTTCCGCCGGCCAATTCTTTGGGTTCGGGCGGCAATAAGGAATCCGCTTTTTTAAAATGCTCCAACGCATCGTTATACCGTCCGGAAAGCAAGCCTGCCTTCCCCGAAGCGACTTCATCGTTTATGCGTGCAAGCGTTTTTTGCAGTTCCGCATTTTTTTCCGCAAGAGCGCGTTCATAGGCTTTACGTTTTGCTTCTTCCGCCGCCGCCTGTTCTTGAGCGCGTTTTTTTGCCGCCCGCTCTTCTTCTTCGATACGGGCTTGCTCTTCCTGTTTTTTTACCATTTCGGCCAAAGCGGCGGCATTTTTTGCATTTTCCCGCGCAACACGGGCATTTTCCGCAGCCATGCGGTCAACGGCCCGTTCTATATCGCCGGTATCAATCTTTACATCGGCTTTCGGACTGTTTTTCGAATCGGCTTGCCCTTTTAATGCAAGGATGCTGTCGCTTAATGCGAGCGCTTCGACATCTTCGGCATTTTGAATAAGAAGCTGGTCGAGCAAATTCATTGCACGATCGTATTCGCCGCGCTCGATATATCTGCGCGCAAGGGCAAGCGTATTTTGGCGTTCCGCCGCGCTTAAAGCCGGAATATTCCGTTTTTGCTGACACCCCCGTACGGCCGAAGCCACAATAAAGGTTGCAAAAAAAAGACAAAAAACGGATGCAAGGGTCACTAACAAAACAAGTATGCGTTTTTTTCGCTTTTCCGGATCGCGGTTTTCACTGTTTATTGTTGTTCCTATGCCGGAACTTCGTTTTTCCGCAGGAACGGACTGCGGTTTACCGAAAGAATATGAAGACTGTGCCGTTTTTTTTTCCTGTTCAAAAGCGGTTGAGGAATTCCGAGTTTTTTTTTCGGCAAGCCTTTCTTCGGCGTTGTCCCAAGAGTATTTGGGACTTTCTTTGTCCCACTTTTTTTTCCATTCTTCTTTATTCAAGTTCAACTTCTTCGTACTCATAATCTAAAACTCCTTCGGTGCCGGCCGAAACATTTGTCGATGAGCCGGCTTGTAAAGCGGCGGATACTTCTTCAAGTATTTTTCGTCTGCGTTCGGCTTCGGCTGCCGCTTTTTCGGCTTCCAAGCGTGCTTTTTCCGCCGCAATACGCTCACGCTCGGCTTGCAAACGTTGTTCTTCCTTTTTAATACGCTCGGCTTCTTCGGCTTTACGCAAAGCTTCTTGCGCTTGAAAAGCCAATTCGTCATTTAAAGCGCCGATCATACGCTTGATTTCGGCACTTTGAGCGGAATCGGAGGCCAAAACAAGGTAATTATTGTAATCATCTATCGCTTCGCGGTATTTTCCCAAATGGACTTGTGTGTTTGCCCTATTCAAATACGAAGAAGCCCATGAAGAGTCGGCGGCAAGCGAAAGCGAAAAATATTCTTCGGCTTTTGCAAAATCGGCAAGCAAAAAAGCGGCATTACCGGCATTATAGTATAAACTTTTTTTATCGGTTCCCGGTACTGCAGTCCCCTGTAAAAATATTTCCAAAGCTTTTCGGGTATCGCCCGTTTGCATATATGCCGTTCCCAGATAATTATAAACGGTCAAAGCCGATTTTTTTTCCAATAACGATTTTTGTAAAAGCGGTATCGCTTTTTCCGGCTGATTGATGCGAAACAATCGTTCTCCTTCACTGTAAGCATCCGACACTTCCGGCAGCGAGTCGCGCGCATATAAAGCAAAGAAATTCAAAAAAAGCAGTATACAAAGACCGTAGAAAACTGTTATACTGTTTACATAGAGTTTTTTATCCATAGTAATTGTTCTCGCTTATACTACTGTCAATACTATCATAAGAAAGACTCTCTTTCAATAACAATATCGGAGGATTGATGGATACTTTTCAGATAATTCTCATCTGTGTACTCGGTGTGGGAGCTTGTTTTTTAGCCTTTTTTTTAATTAAATCTTTTGTCGTTCCTAAAAAAATCGAAAGTATTCAACGATTGTTAAAACAGGGAAAAACGACGGCCGCAATCAAAACGGCAAAGGCGATTATTGCAAGCGACAGCCGCGATTATAAGGCGCATTATTATTTAGGAAAAGCATATTTAGCCGACAACAAGCCGGAGTTGGCTTTAATGGAATTTAAAACGGTCGGCCAAAATGCGGTTTTCGACACTATGAATATTCCCGAAAAAGAATTCAGAAAATTAAGCTCGGAATTATATGCCCGTTTTAATCACGATGACGAAGCTTTGCAGGAATATCTTTTGCTTACAAAACTCGAACCGACAAATGCGGAAAACTTTTATAACGCGGCGGTATTGTTCGAAAAGAAAAATAAAACCGACCAGGCACTCGGATATTACAACATGGCCATTAAAGCCAATAAACGCTTCGGAAAAGCCTATGCGGCGCTCGGTATGATTCTCTATAGATCCAAACAGTACGGCGAAGCAAAAAAAGCCATAGATCACGCATTGTCTTTGAGTCCCGATATGTTTTCGTTTTATTATTATTTGGGAAAAATACTTAAAGACTCAAAAGATTACGCCGGAGCGGTCAATGCCTTTGAAAAAGCTTTGCGCGATCCCGAATTCCGTCAAAGATCGCTTATAGAACGGGGTTCTTGCTATATGGCGGCAAATAATGTCGAAAAAGCCGTTGACGAGTTCGACCGTGCCGTAAAAACGTCAAAAGACGAAGGAAGCAAAGAAACCTTATATGCGCGGTATTTTTTGGCCGGCTGTTATGAAATGCAGCGAAAAATAGATTTGGCAATAGTCCAATGGAAAAAAATAGCCGAAAAAAATAAAAATTTTCGCGATGTAAGTGCAAAACTGGTAGAATATAAAGATTTGCAGGATAACGACAGCATGAAAGAATACCTTACCGCATCCGAGCAGCCCTTCGGGGAATTGTGCAAATCGGTTGCCATAAAAGGTTTGCAATGTTCGCCGAAAGATGTCAATATTACAAAATACGGCTGTAAAATTATCGCGGTCGATGCAAAAAACGAAAACTGGCGCAATGTACGCCAACAGCTTGTTTTATTGGTTTTTTACCGCGAATCCGACCCCATAGAAGAAGCCGTGCTCAGAAGCCTTGTAGATGAAATAAAAAAACAAAACTATGTAAAAGGAATTGTATGTACCAGTTCCGATTTTACCCGTTCGGCAATCAGCTTTGCCGAAAGCCGTCCGCTAGAGCTTGTGGGTAAAGAAAAATTACAACAGCTTTTAAGTAAGGCAGATATTTAGATTGAAAATACTTTGTGTTTCCGATCAAATCGATCCTATCGTATATTCTTCAGCGGCAAAGGATTTTTTTAAAGACATCGATCTGGTATTATGTGCCGGCGATTTGCCGATGGAATATGTGGACTATATCGTATCGGTGTTGAATAAGCCTACCTATTTTATTTTCGGCAATCATAATTTGGAAGAATTTCCATACTATCATCGAAAAGCCGATTCTCCCTACAGCACCGACCGCCATACGGGCGATTTAAGCCACGCACACGGGGCAATATATGCCGGTTTTAAAGTATTGCGGGAAGAAAACCTGCTTATTGCCGGAACATCCGGTTCGATGCTGTATAATAGGGGCGAAAACCAATATACCGACAAGCAAATGTTTTTTATGCTTTTAAAAATGCTGCCGAAATTATTATACAATAAATTGCGCTACGGCCGCTATGTGGACATTTTTTTAACCCATGCCCCTCCGCTGGGCATTCACGATAAAAAAGACAGGTGTCACACCGGTTTTGCCTGCTACCTATGGTTTTTACGGAAATTCAAGCCCGCATATATGGTTCACGGACATATACACTTATACGATTTGCAGGAAAAACGAGTTACGGAATGGAATTCGACGACAATTGTAAATGCATACAGCCATTATATAATTGAATTCGGAGGTGTAAAATGACCTTTGCGGAAAATTCGCTCCAAACTGAAAACGATTTTAACAAAGCGCGGAACAAAGCTTTATTTAACGATTTACAAAATTTTTTAACGCTAAAAGAAACGGAACTGCTGTCGTTCGGCGATATAAAAAAATGGCTGAAGCCGAAAAACGAAGTATATTTGGGTATGCAAGTTATACCGGTATATCTTATCGCGGGAAGCGAAGGACGTTATAAAGATTTCGACAGCCATTTTTTCCCGCGAAGCATACATTTAAAAAACCGGTGGAAACGCATAGATGAAGCGCATTTAAATGATATTATTTTACCGCCCATACAGCTATATGAAATCGGCGGTTTGTATTTTGTGCGCGACGGAAATCACCGCGTGTCGGTTGCAAAGGCAAAGGGCGTTGAAAACATAGATGCGGAAGTTATAAGTTTACAAAGCGAAATAAAATTAAAACCGGGCATGACGCGCAAACAAATATTAAAACGTGTCCTCGATTATGAAAAACGTGTCTTTTATTCGGAAACGGGCTTCGGCGATATAACGGATGATTGGAATTTGGATTTTTCCGCCGTCGGCGAGTATGATGTCATTTACAATCATATAGAAAACCACAAAGAATATATGCAAAAAAATGAAAATAAAAACATAGAGATGACAGAAGCCGTTTTGTCGTGGTATAATAGCGTATATATGCCGGTAGTTCATATTATAAAAAAGCAGCGTATTATGAGAAAATTCAAAAAACGGACCGTTTCCGATATGTATGTATGGCTTATAACATATTGGGACGAGTTAAAAAAGAAATTCGGGTCCGATATAAGTTTGGATACCGCTGCGGAAGAATTACGGGGTTCTTTCGGAACTTTTTCCTTAAGGCATTTTTTTAACAAAGTTAAATATACTCTTGACCTTAGAAAATAACAATGATACTATTTGCAGGAGATTTTTATGATAATTGACGATTCATTGGCTTATATACCGCTGCTGTTAACTCTTGCTGTAAATGCGGTGCTTTTGGTACTGTTTATTATTTTAAAAGTAAAAAGGGTGCATATAAGCATCTTTCAATTTTTAGCATGTGCCGTTATAGGCGCAGGAAGTATTTTCGCCCTGCAAACGGGCAGTTTGTTTCTTTTATCGGTAACGATTTTATCGCAAAGCTTTTTGTTTATCCTGTATTCTCTTGTTTTTTTTCATAAAACGTCACCCGAACAAGAGCGAAAAAGCGATTTAAAGAGCTATTTACGCCGAAAAAAAAGCGCGTCCGGCAAAAGCGGACGCGGCGAAAACAATTCCGCCGACAATGAGCTTATGGAAGCCGGTAAAAACATTGTAGAAATATCCGTGGACGCGATTTCGGCACAATCGGAATTAACACTGTTTGCGGATCGGCTTACCGGTATTGTGATGCAGCATACCGATGCCGACGGTTCGGCCTTATTGCTTGTAGACGATTTTGAAGACTTGGTATCGGTAAAATCGCTGTGCGGGGATTTTCCTCCGCCGTATAAACTTCCGGACAATTTCCCCATAAAAGAAGATATGATACGAAGCCATTTTAAAAACGCCGATTTTTCATTTGAAGACAATATTTTCGGTCATATCGTTAAAACGGGAAATCAGGAATTAATTCTTTCGCCGCAATCGGATTCGCGCGTATTTCAAAATATGCAAGAAGACTTTTTACAAGCATCGTCCTATATTTTTACGCCGGTAAAGGTAAGCGAAGCGGTTGTAGGCGTTATCGCACTTGCCCGCAAAATCGGCAATATAAAATTCGATACGGACGATCTTGAAAAAGTGCAGATTCTTGCCGATTTTATCGGTATTGCCGTAAAAAACATGTATGCGTTTCAAGAAAGAAGCGAACATGCCGAACTTACCCGTGAAGCCTATATTGCGGGGAAGCTGCAAGATACCTTGTATTTGAAAAAAATTCCCCCGCTGCCGCACCTTTCCGTGGGAAGTTTTTTTAATACGGTTGAAGGGGTGTGCAGCGATTATTTCGATATTATTCCGTCACGCACCGACCGCATATCGTTTATATTGGCGGACGTAACCGGAAAATCGATGGTATCTTTAACCATTATGATTATGATCAGAGCGATTTTACGTGTTATTATAAATACGCCCCAAACGACGGCAACGATTTTGGGATGGGCAAACAGGGGAATCGCCTTGGAAAAAAATATCGACCACTACGCCAGCGCAGCTTTGATAAATTATGATGCACGGCAAAAAAAAATACAATTTGCAACCGCAGGAACTTCTCCCGTTCTTTATTTTGCGTCGGCTGAAAAACACTGGAAAAAAATATCTTCCGAATCGGAACCGCTCGGTGTTGAAAAAACCACACAATATTCGGATTACACGGTACAGCTCAATACGGGAGATTTGATTGTATTGTATACGGACGGTTTGATTGAAGCCGTAAACGATGCCGGTCTTCAATATTCCGAGAACAGATTAAAAGAAGTTATAGGGGCACATGCTCTACGTGACGGCACACAAATTGCGGATGCGGTTTACGCGGATTTAACCGGCTTTATGGGAAATGCCGTTTCTCATGACGATCAAAGTCTTGTCGTTTTGAAAATACAGTAAAAAGACCTTTGAGGGAAACGGCATTTTGATAAGCGTTTCGTTTTTGAATAAAAGTGAATTTGCTGAAATAGTTTTATAGGAGTGAATATGGAACTAAAAATAAGAAAAAGTGCAGAGATTTACATCATTGATGTAAACGGAGAAATGGATTTGTATAACTCATACAAATTAAAGGAATTGGTAATGAAAATGCTTGAAAAAAAAGTGCAGAATTTCATTATCAATCTTGAACAAGTTGACTATATCGATTCATCGGGAATAGGAGCTTTAATTTATATTTGTTCGACAATAAAAAAAATGAATTTAAAGCTTTCAATTACCAATGTTCACGGTTCCGTTAAAAAAGTTATTGAACTGACCAAATTAATGGGGTATTTCCCCATTGCAAATACCGTCGAAGAAGCCATCGGTCTTTTTACCGGTAAATAATCTGTTTAAAGACCTTTATTTTTTAAGCGGTTTTTTCGACAATAACAACCGAACCGCTCACATGTATTTTATTTAGGAGATAAATATGCCGAAAAAAGTTGATGAAATAAAAGAATTGCGATGTGATGATAATGATGTATTATTTGACCGTACCGATTTGCTGTATAAAGAATTCCCGTCCGATTTCAGACAAATACGATATTTTACCCTTTTAATCGTCCAATCCGCCCCGATGGAAATTAAGGAAATCAACTTGCTTGAACAGCAAATCAGCGAAGTTATAAAAAATGCCGTAAAACACGGAAATAAATGCGACATAAAAAAGAAAGTAAAGGTATGGTACTCGTTCAGCCCTACCCATGCCCATTTAATAGTGGAAGACGAGGGAAAAGGATTTAAAGATCTGGAAGCATGGAACGAATTTAACCGTAAACGTCTTGAATATTTGCACACACAGGATTTTGAAAAATTGGCCGACTATGTTTCGTTTAGAACAAAAGACAGCGACGATCAAGACGGAGGCAATGCCCTGTTTGCGGCATTGGAATATTGGAACGGCGGTTTTGTATATACGTCAAAAAGAAATTGCGTTGCCATGTTAAAAAAGTTTCCTAAAAAGCGCCACGGCGTAAATATCGACGCAGAATAATCCGTATAAAAAGGAGTGCTTAAAAATTAAAAAAGCCCGGCTTTTTAAAGCACTCCTTTTTTACAAAACTTTTTTTATATTTCTTTATCTTATATAAAAATAAAATCGATTTATGTAGGTGCTGCGTTTTTTTGCTTCCGGCCAAAAACCGCTTTCGGGGAAAAAATCGATTATCTTTTCATAGTTGTCCAAAGCTTTGCGGATATTGCGGAAATCGGAATCCGATTCGAAAATACGTGCGCGTAAAAACAATGCTTTGTCAAGTTTTGCATCCGGCAAAGCTTCATAGGCAGCTAAAAAAGACAAAGCGTCCGCATAGCGTTTTTCACCAAACGCTTTTTCCGCTTGCGCGTATACGGATTCGGCATCTATCGTTTGCCGTTCGGCCGAACCGACCGCAGCATTATCCGCCGGCTTCAAAAGCGTTGCACTTTTTTCGGCGCTTGTTTTATCGGTTTCCAAAGCTTCGGTTACGGCGCCGGGTGCGGCATCGTATGAATATTCACTTGATGCCGACGATAAAAAAACGGCATCGGCGGCTTTAACCCGCTCATTTCCCGTCAGCATTTCATCGCTTACTTCAATCTCGACATAATCATCGATATGAGTATTTTTAAGCGGATCGCGTTTATAAAAATGCAATACGGTTTTTCCCGGATTTTTTGCTTGAATTGAAAACAGAGTATCGTGTTCGGCAAGTACGCGGTTTACATACCGCACTGCCGGCGGGTCGCCGGCTTCGATTTCGCCTAAAAATACCCAGTTTTTACCCGGATACGGGATATCTATAAATTGATTGCGTTTTGCCCGTACAAAACGCTGCGGAACAATCGGAGCAGGCAGTTTATCATCCGTTTTTTGCAAATCGGCGGAATAGTCCGATTCGGTTTCAAACAGCGATACAACCTGAGGTTCGGACAGTATGTTAGGATTTTCGGACGGAACTTCCAATACGACATCAGGTTCTTCAAAAAAAACACCGCTTTTTTTCGGTAAATCGGCGGTTTTGTCCGCCGTTAAAGGTGCCGGCGCCCTGCCCTTTTCGGTTTGTTCGCGCACTGCAATTTCATCGCTGCGTTTTACACGTCTTTTTCCGGCTTCATCCGAGGATGCAGGCGGCGACTCAATGCTTGAGGATGCCGGCGGCATTTCAGTATTTGTGGATGCCGGCGGTGTTTTAATTTGTGCGTCCTTATGTGCCGTTTGTTTTGTTTCCGTTTTTTCCGGCTTTGCGGGTGCCGCCGACTTTGCCGATGTTGCAGGCACTTCAACAGGGGCGGCCGACTTTAAAACAGGTACCGGCGGCATTTCAGTATCTGTGGATGCCGGCGGCGCATCCGTTTGAGCCGTTTTCGGTTCGCCGACAACTTCAACATCAACAGGAGGCTCGGCTATAGGTTTTTTTTGCTCGGCGTCTTTTTTTTCAGCCGGCCGTACCGTTTGAGCGGGTGCCGCCGCCTCGGGTACTTGAGCCGTCGGTGCAGCCGCTGCGGACTTTGCCGGGACTTCTGCAGCCGCTGCCTGCGCAGATTGTACTCCTTTTTCGGCAGCATTATGCCCTTTGGGAACTGCGGGTTTTATAATATTTTTAGAAGCGGGGGCTTGTTTCGGAGTCGAAGGTTTTAATATTTTTTTCGCAGCCGGCGTTTTTCGGGCGGCAGCTTCGCCGTCTTTGGGCGCCTGCACTTCCGGGTTTTGCTTCAGCTGCGTATCGTGTCCGAGAACAACCACTTGAGGTGCGGTTTTATCCCGATTTTTATCCGTTTGAGCCGTTTTCGGTTTGCCGACAGCTTCAACATCAACAGGAGGCTCGGCTATAGGTTTTTTTTGCTCGGCAACGGCGGTGTTTTCGGTTTCGGTACTTTTTGTTTCCGGCGGTAAGCTTTTACAACTTACCGCAAAAAACAGTATGCTTATTGCGGCAACTAAAGATACGGCAATTTTCACGGCGCACTCTCCAAAATTCGTTTAACCATCATATCGTTGGAATTTTCAAGCTGTTCAAGCAGCTTTCCGTCGGGAGCTGTAAACCATACTTCACAAGCTTCTTTTGTCCAAAAAGAAGCCGTATCGTTCGCATAGATATAGGCATCTTGCAATCCGGGTTCAAGCGGCAAAAAAGGCGCTTCGTTTATTGAATATCGAACAGGCTGAGCATAAAACTTTTTTTTTGTGCCGTACCCGATAAGTAAAATCACGGACAAAATAATAATAAAAATCAATATACCTATAATGAACAAACGCTTTACATTTTCCACTACGGCATCTCCCCTATCAATCCGTTTGAACATCCGAAGGTTTTTCGGAACCGTCTTCGGTTTCGGGAACAGGAGTTCCGGCGGCGGTTTTTCGGCGCTTCGGAGGGTGAGGAGGAATATATACGTTTTGTTCCGGTTCGACATCTTCTTCTTCAAAGGGTTCGGGTTCCGGAAGAATGATATTCCCCTCGCTGTCATTTTCAAGCTTAATGGTAATAAGTTTGCTTACGCCGGATTCTTCCATTGTAACCCCCAAAAGGGTGCCGGCGCCTGCTACCGTCTTTTTATTATGCGTAATGACGATATATTGACTGACATTACCGAATTCGCGCAAGGTTTGAACAAAGCGCAAAACGTTCGCTTCGTCCAATGCAGCATCGATTTCGTCAAGCAAACAAAAGGGCGAAGGACGGACCATATAGGTTGCAAATAAAAGCGAAACCGCCGTCATTGTTTTTTCACCGCCGGATAAAAGGGCGATGTTTTCAAGTTTTTTTCCCGGCGGCTGAGCAAAAATATCGATACCGGATAAAAGCACGTTTTGCGGATCGACCAATCTCAACTCGGCACGGCCGCCCCCGAAAAGGCGCCGAAACATATTGTGAAAATTCTTTTTTATTTTATTATATGTGGCTAAAAACAGTTCGGTCGATTCGGCTCTGATTTCTTCGGTAATCCGCTTAAGGTCATCCTTTGCCTTTTGTAAGTCCGCAATTTGAACGGTTAAAAAATCAAAGCGTTTTTTTGTTTCGGCGAATTCTTCGGGTGCCAAATAGTTGACGCTGCCCAAATCGCGTAAAGCTTGACGTGTCAAAGTCAACTGTTCGCGTAATTGAGCGGCCGGAACGTTTACGGTAAGCATTCTTTCTTCAAATTCCATTAAATCGCGCGAATACGTATCACGGAAATTTTCTTGAATGTTTCGAATCTCGGTTTCGGCGGTTGCCAAATCAAGAGAGGCTTTTTCAAGCTGCTGTTGGAATTTTCCTATATCGGATGTAAGCCTCGTTAACACTTCCCGTTTTCCGGCAACATCGGTGTTTCGGGAATCTATCGTCTTTTCAAGATTCTCAAGTTGTTTTGTCAACAAAACGCCTTCGCTTTGAATGCCGGCTATTTCTTCGCGCATATCGGCAATATGAGTATCGATATCATCAAAACGTTTGGTTTCGGTAAACAGTTCGTTTTGTAAATCATGCAAAACGGCTTCTTGACCGGAAAGTTCGCGGTGCAAAAGACGCAGTTGGTCTTCGGCCGATTGGATTTGCGTTTTCATTTGCGCTTGATTTATACGCAAATTTTCCAAAGTAACGCGGTATTCTTCCATCTTTAACGCAAGGTCCAAATTTTGTGATTTTAATGAAACTATATGTTCGCGTTTTTCATTAACGCTTTCGGTATTGCGCTGAATATGCAAATCGATGGAACGTTTTTGCGTTATAATGCCTTCCGGCGATAAAAACTCTTCGATAAAACTCGGCGTAACGGACACATAGGCTTTAACGGCTTGTTCCAAATTTTCCAGCAGTTTTTCAATTTCGCTAAAAGCGCTCACCGCAGCCGAACCGAAACGGGAGATATCCGCTTTTGAAGGAGAATCGGCAGCCGCAAAATCCGAAAAAAGTTTTCGCCGGCCGCTTGCAAGTACTTTAAGCTGGGCTACAAGATTTTCAACCCTGTCTTGTGCATTTTTTGCCCCTTGCACCGAATAACCGGCTTCTTTAAGCTTTATGTCAAGCTGCGTTACGATATTTTCGGTTATAGCTTCCAATTGTTTTTGAAGCTCGGAACGTTTTACATCGAGAACGCTTATTTCTTTTTCGATTTCGACGCTGCGCCTGTCGTTTTCGGTGATGCGGCTGCCGGCAACCGTAATGTTTTCTTCAAACGAACAAATATTTTTTGCAATTTCTTCAAGCCGCTTATTAAGATTATGTAAACTGCCTTCCTGTTCGTCGGCATCGTCGGTAAGTATTTCGATTTTTTCTTCTACACCCTTCTTTTTTACTTCAAGCTGATTTATTTTTTCTTTTGCTTCATGTTTGCTTTGTTCCAGTAAACGGCATTGTTCGTTTTTTGAGCGCTCTTCTATCGCAAGACCGTATATTTTTTGCTGAATTTTAACAAGGCGGGATTCCATTTCATTAACTTCATCCATATGCTCGGACATAGCCGCATTTACTTCGTCCATTTGAGCTTGAACGCGGCTGCGCCCTTCGCGGGCTTTTTCGATATCGCTTTCCCGGTTATGCCTGTCTTGAATAAAACCTTTAAGGCGCAACAATTGAATGTCCAATTCATAATTGAATATGTCGTCTTTTAATTTACGGTGGGTTATCGTTTTATCGGCTTGAATTTTTAAAGAATCGTATGAACGTTTTACCTCAGTTAAAGTCAATTCGATTTGCCGCATGTTGTCTTCGGTTCGTTCGAGTTTTCGTTCGGCTTCGGCGCGTTTTACTTTAAAACGGGTAATACCCGCCGCTTCTTCGAATAAATATCGGCGGTCTTCGGGCTTGCTGGACAAAATCTGATCGATTTTTCCCTGCTCCATAACGGAATACGCGGCTTTTCCGACTCCGGTATCCCAAAACAATTCCCGCACATCGCGCAGCTTACACTGTTGATTGTTTATCCAATATTCGCCTTCACCGGAACGGTATAAGCGCCGTTTTATCGTAATTTCGCTGGTATCGATGGGCAGCAAGCCTTCATCGTTTGAAATGGTAAGGCTTACTTCGGCAACATTTAAAGGTTTGCGGCTTTCGGTTCCGTTAAAAATAACATCTTCCATTTTTTCGGCTCGCATTGTTTTTGCAGCCTGCTCGCCGAGTACCCATTTTACCGCATCGACAACATTGCTTTTACCGCAGCCGTTCGGGCCTAAAAGAGCGGTAATTCCTGCGGAAAATTCAATACGGGTACGGTCGGCAAACGATTTAAAACCAAAAACTTCAAGATTTTTTAAAAACACAAAAACCCCTCTTCATCTATTTTACCCTGAATGATACATGTAGTCAATTATACGGGCAAAAGTAATTTCGTTTTTCCGCTCTTGAATAAAATAGAGAGGAACATTAAAATAGGCTTACTATGCTTGATTACCGTTTTATAAAAGAAAACCTTGCCGCCGTGAAAAAAAATATTGCACAGCGCAATATGGATGCCGCTGCCGATTTGGTTGTTGCCCTGTTTGACAAACGAACGGCTTTGATAACTGCCGTACAAAATTTACAGGCAAAGCGCAACGAAATTGCAAGGGCTATGAAAACAAAACTGGCCGATGCCGAACGGCTGCGTCTTATCGATGAAGGAAAAAACATTAAAGACGCCATTTCATCATCCGAAGCGACTCTTGCGGAAATAGAGCAAAACCTTGAAGCCGAGGCCCGCAAAATTCCCAACATGGCTCATCCGGACGCCCCCGTCGGAACGGCGGACGCGGAAAACCTGCAAGTAAAAGTATGCGGTACGCCTACGGTTTTTACCTTTGAACCGAAAGATCATATTCAAATAGGTCAAGAATTGGACTTAATAGATTTTGACAAAGCGACAAAGGTATCCGGCAGCAAATTTTATTATCTAAAAAACGAAGCCGTATTTTTGGAACAAGCTCTTGTAATGTATGCGTTGAATATTTTACGAAAACACGGCTTTACCCCCTTTATAACACCCGATGTTGCAAAAGAAGAAATTCTGTGGGGCATAGGTTTTAATCCGCGCGGAAACGAATCGAACGTATATAATTTGGAAGACGAAAAAAGCTGTTTGATAGCGACGGCCGAAATAACGCTCGGCGGATACCATGCCGGCGAAATCTTAAACAAAGAAAGCCTGCCCTTGCTGTATTGCGGTCTTTCGCACTGTTTCCGGCGCGAAGCCGGAGCCGCAGGTCAATTTTCAAAAGGTTTATACCGCGTACATCAGTTTACAAAACTCGAAATGTTTGTCTATTGTTTGCCGGAACAATCCGACGAATTGCACGAAAAACTGCGCCTTATCGAAGAAGAAATATTCGAAGGTTTGGGTATTCCCTTCCGTGTTGTAGATACGTGTACGGGAGATTTAGGCGCCCCTGCTTATCGAAAATGGGATATTGAAGCGTGGATGCCGGGACGCAACGGAGGCGAATGGGGAGAAGTAACATCGACCTCCAATTGCACGGATTATCAAGCGCGCAGGCTGAACGTGCGATATAAGGACGACGACGGTAAAAACAAATACGTCCATATGCTCAACGGAACCGCCGTTGCCGTATCCAGAGCCTTAGTTGCAATTTTGGAAAATTTCCAAAATGAAGACGGTTCCGTTACGGTGCCGAATGTTTTACGCCCCCTGTGCGGTTTTGACGTAATCGGTCCGAAAAAATGAAAAAACAAGTGAACTTTGCCCGGCCGATATTTTTATTGCTTTTGGTATTGACGATTATCGTAATGGCCGCCGTTTTTAAAGTGACTTCAAGCGTTTTTGTTCCCGTAACGCTTGCCATGCTTATTTCTCTTGTTTTTGAACCGCTGATTGTCACATGGAATCAAAAGTTTAAAATTCCGTGGGTAATTTGCATACTTATTCTTTTAACCCTGGTTATTATCAGTGTCGGCGTTATAGGCTCGCTTTTGCTTACCAGCATTAAAACCATTGTAGATTTATATCCGAAGTATGAAGAGCGTTTTATGACCATTTATAAAACGATTGCAGATATTTTTGTGCTTCCCTACAATGCCGACGATTCGTTGTTTCAAAATCTGTGGAGTCAATTGGGCGTAAGACAGGCGCTGCAAAATTACGCTTTTTCGCTTTCAAACTCGCTTATCGGTTTTTTGAAAGATTTAATGTTGGTTACCTTGTTTTCGCTTTTCTTTTTATTCGACTTGCGTTATTTGCGTCAAAGACTTGAATATGCTTTTGAAGGAAGCAGTAAGGGAAAATTAACCGTTATGATTACCGATATTATACAGCAAGTGACGCGCTATATGTCGGTTAAATTTTTTATTTCCCTTTTAACGGGACTCATCGTCTTAGGCGGAACAATTGCCGTCGGCATGGATTTTCCCGTTTTATGGGGCTTTCTTGCTTTTATATTGAATTTTATTCCCAACTTCGGTTCGATAATATCCGGATTATTGACATCGGTATTTGCTTTAGTACAGTTTTGGCCGCACCCCGCCCCTGTTATCTTTGTTGCACTCCTTATGATCGGCGTCAATTTTATTTTGGGAAACTTTCTCGAACCTAAAATACAGGGCAGAAATCTGGGATTATCGCCTTTTGTTATCATTGTATCTTTATCGTTTTGGGGATGGCTATGGGGTTTTACGGGACTTATTGTCGCCGTTCCCATGATGGTTATACTTAAAATTGTGTGTGAAAACGTTTCGATTTTGTACCCGCTTGCAATTTTAATGGGTAATTCTACGCAACCGGTCACTGTCGATCCGCAGCCGGCTGCCGACAATACGGTACCGAATTCCGCCGAAACGGGAGAAAAAAACGGCCCGCTTCAAAACGAATAGGACTTTATTTTTTCAAACACTGCATCGGCCGAATGGTGAGTCTTTATATAGAATATGACGGAAGCTCCTTCGATATCCGCTTTTAACACAAGCCGGTATTTTTCGTATGCATTCCCGAACAAACTGCGTTTTTGAATTTTTTGAACGGTCCACCGAGAAAATGCGGAAAATGAAAAGATTTGTTCTGCAGGCGGTTTACCGTTGGATGCCGTGCGAAATAAAACCGCAAACGGCGATTCGCTCGGATGTACGTAAAAATGCAAGCTGTGTTTGCACATAATAAGCAAACCCCACAGACCGTCTTTTTGCGGTTTTAGATTTAAAGCGGCAAACACGTCTTTTTCAGCTTCAAAACAAACCATTTCCAGCTCTAAAACTTCATCGCCCAAGCGCCCCTGCATTTCATTAAAAAATTCCTCGCGGCTCTGTATATCGGATTGCCTTTGATTCATCATAGCTGAAGTATAGCAAATATGCGTATTTATTTATAGAGTATTCCGTAGAATTTTTCATATAAAAACCGCCTGTCTTCTTCCTGTATCCGTGAAAACAGACACGAGGCGCAAAAACACCCCCCGGCAGTGCTATATATTTTTGAAACGGCGATATTCATTTTCAACACACGGCACACCGAACCCAACAGTACTCTTATGCATATAAGATATTCGCCTCCTTCGGTTAAGGGTAAAGCAAAGGGAGCGTTCTGTGAATCGTTCGACAAAACCGAAGAGGCGGATGTTCCGCAGCCGCCCAAAATAATACGCGAATGAGTTATGCATAAAACCGAAAGCGGTTCAACCCTGCCCCAGCGGCCGCGGCTTTGTGCATGTGCCGTACTTAAAAAACGGCATATCGGCAGCAAAAACAGCTTTTCTTCTATTTCAAGCGGCGACGACATGGGTTTATGCGATTTAAAAGCAAAAATATGAGAGATTTCTCCATCCTCGCCGTGCGTAAGCGGAATATATACATCGTAATCGAGGCTTTCAATTTCAAAGTCAAGCCGTTCAAAGTCTTCATTCTCAACATCATCGGTTGTAACGGAAACGGGAAAGGGGAAAAAATTTCTGCTCGGAATTTTTTTCCCCGGAAGATATAAGATTCTCTTTGTCTTTGCAAGCAATTTTTTACATACAACCGGAAGTTCTACAGGTTTTAATGAAGCAATCGATTCCAACATGTGCCGGGAATGCAAAATTTCGTTTTCGGAAAAAGAAAGCCATAATCGGTTATCGAAGGGCGTATAGCCCTGTGCAAGCCGGCATTCGGCATGGGCGGTTTTAAAGCCGGGAAGATATATTTTTGCGCTCAAATCCCGTAAATAAACCGAAGGAACATCAGCTTTTTTAAATATCGTATGCGGTATTACAAAGGCAAAACCGTTTTTTACACGCTTAACGGGTCCTTCGATATACAACTCCGTTCCTTTGTAAAAAAAATAAATGTATATTTCAGGTTTTTCGATAAAATCGCTTGAAAAAAGACCGAATGGGAAAAAAAACAAACGCTTTGATACAAGCGAATATTGTCCGTAAAATACATTGATTGATTCGGCTTTATCCGCAGGATTTACGGACGAACGCAATGTAAGCGGCGGTTTTTCCGCACATAAAAAAGAAACCACCATATCCCGTACGATACCCGTAAGTTCAACGTTCATTCGGCGTTCTCCGCAAAACATAATTGCTCAACTTTATACGATTGCGAATCCTTGTTTGTTATATATATATAAGCATCGAAAAAGTCCCGGTCGGTAAAAAAGCGGACAGGAATTTCATATACACCGTCTTGTACCATTTGTACATAGCCCAATATCCACGTATCGATATCGGGCCGCAATTTTAATTCGTATTCCGTTATCATTTTTAAAAAGGCCGTATCGGCGCTGAAAAAATCCGGCTCAAGATTTTTATTTTTACACCCTAAAAGAACGCCGTCGATTAAAGAACGGGCAGTTTCGGGCATGGCATTTGTATCCAATATCGTAAAATGTTCCAAAAACGGATAAACGGGTTCTTCAATTTCCAATAAGGCTATAAACAGATTTTCGGCATTTTGCGGACTGTCTGCCGGCAAGCGAATTATTTTTTGCTGCAAATCGCCGGTATCCTCCGCATTTTCCTGCACGGACGCCCAGTCAGTGGAATTCGCCAAATTGGAAAGCGCCGTTCTGAGCGTAACGGTCGAATATAAATCATATGAAGATGAAGAGGCATTCGAACAGCCTATAAAAATATACGGCGCATATAAAAACAGCAAATAAAAAAAACATGTGCATATACGATTTTTTATGCAATCCATCGGATAAAGTATAACAGTTTTTTTGTTTTTATGCTACAAACGGATACCGGTTTCCGCATAAATCCGTTATATAGAAGTTTCATAGACTTTTTTTACGGAAAATGCTACACTCTTTTTACATACATGCAGGAGAACACAATGGCATTTACCCTTACCGAAAAAATCATACGGCGGCATATTGTAGCCGAAGCTTGTTCCGATTTAAATGTAAAAGCCGACGAAAAGATACCGGCGGCCGCTCATATTGCGATAAAAATAGATCAAACGCTTACGCAAGACGCAACAGGAACAATGGCCTATTTGCAATTTGAAACGATAGGAATTCCGCGTGTAAAAACCGAAGTATCGGTTTCTTATATCGACCACGCAACGTTGCAAGCCGATTTTAAAAACATGGACGATCACCGGTATTTGCAAAGTATCGCCGCAAAATACGGACTGTGGTTTTCCCGCGCGGGAAACGGTATTTGCCACCAAGTTCATTTGGAAAAATTCGGTATGCCCGGTAAAACCCTGTTGGGTTCCGATTCGCACACTCCTACAGCGGGAGCTTTGGGAATGCTTGCCATAGGAGCCGGCGGTTTGGATGTTGCGGTTGCAATGGCCGGAGGTGCATTTCATCTGGCTATGCCTAAAGTAATAGGGGTACGTTTGAGCGGAAAGCTGAAACCGGGCGTAAGCGCAAAAGATATTATTTTGGAAGTATTGCGGCGCGAAACGGTAAAAGGCGGCGTCGGTGCCGTATATGAATATTTCGGCGAAGGAGCGGCGGCATTAACCGTTCCGCAGCGTGCAACGGTTACGAATATGGGTGCGGAATTGGGAGCGACATCAAGTATTTTTGAATCGGACGAATCGACTAAAAAATATCTTGAAGCTATGGGACGTCCCCAAGCTTGGCAGCCCCTTTCGGCCGACAAAGGTGCGGATTACCACAAAATAATCGATATAAACCTGTCCGAACTGTGCTCTTTAGCCGCCTGTCCTCATTCGCCGGACGCCGTGCAAAGTATCGCATCTTTAAAAGGAAAACCCGTACAGCAGGTTGTTATCGGTTCATGTACCAATTCATCCCTCGACGATTTGACGGCAACGGCGGCTATAGTAAAAGACAAGCATATAGCACCCAATGTCGAAGCCGGTATCGCACCGGGAAGCCGCGCGACGCTTTTAATGGCGGCAAAAACGGGCGTATTGGAAGATTTAATTGCGGCGGGTTTCCGTATATTGGAAAGCGCATGCGGCCCCTGTATAGGACAAGGCTTTGCCCCCTCATCCGAAGGTGTCAGCTTGCGTACGTTTAACAGAAATTTTAAAGGAAGAAGCGGTACCGACAATGCGCAAGTATATCTTGTATCGCCGGAAACGGCAGCCGCCGCTGCAATATCCGGCTGTATAACGGAACCCGAAACTCTTGCGGAAAAAAACCAAAGCCTTTTATACGGCGGAAGCGTACGGGGAACGGATTATGCGTATGAAATTTCGACAGCCGATATATTACAGCGTACCTGCGATGAAAAAATGTTTATCCGGCCGCTTCCTCCTGAAAAAGCAGCCGATATTGAAATTATCCGCGGTCCGAACATAAAAAGTTGTCCGCTTCCCCCCGATCCGGCACCCTCTTTAATTTTGCCCGTTATTTTAAAAGCTCCGGATAATGTATCTACCGACGATATTTTACCCGCAGGAGCCAAGATGCTGCCTTTGCGCTCGAATATTCCCGAAATCGCAAAATTCACCCTCGAACGTATAGATCCCGACTTTTATGCAAACGCAAAAGCTCTTTTAGCCGCCGGCCATCCCGGCTCAATCGTAGTCGGAGGAGAAAATTACGGACAAGGTTCTTCCCGCGAACATGCTGCCTTAGCTCCCATGTATTTGGGAATACGCGCCGTTTTAGCAAAATCTTTTGCACGCATACACCGGGCAAATTTAATCAATTACGGCATACTGCCCCTTATCTTTGAAAATCCGCACGATTACGATACCCTTGCAAAGGGCGATATTTTAAGTTTGACCAATATCGATACAGCTTTACACAATGCGTCCGACTTTGTAATCGAACATACGGATAACCGGGGAAATGCCAAAGGCTGCTTTAAAGCCGTCAACGATTTGGATATGCGTTCAAGAAAAATCTTAGCGGCAGGAGGATTAAGCGTGTACACACGTAAGGGCGGGCAGTAAAATTCAAAAAAAAGATATTGCATATAATGGGAATTTGGTATATCATATAATTGATATAAAAAAAGGCGGACAAAGATGAACATACATAATATACTTGAAGATCGGGTTCTTATTGAAGTAAATAATAATTATAAGCGCGTTAAAGAAATGAACCCTGCATGGTTTACCTGTGATTGCGAACAATGCCGCCTTGATACAGCTGCCTATGTTTTAAATAAGCTGCCCCCGCGTTATATCGTATCGGGAAGAGGTTTAACGCATATGCTGGCTCATACCGATATACAAATGAGCATAGACATAGATGCTTTAATAATAGAAGGTATGAAAAAGGTATCGGCAAATTTGCGCCCCTTTCATGACTCACAGGTTCCTGAAACTTCGGAAGTATCGAAGGGACCCGTATTCAATTTTCCGTTTTTTATCGGTTCCGTATATGACGGCACCACCTTTGAACCGGTAAAAGGAGCGGAGATTTCGTTAAGCAGAAGCGGCAGTTTGTGTACAATGATTGATCATACATGGACAAATCCGACGGTATTGACTTCTCACACAAGAGGAAGATATACGTTTTGGGTTAAACCGGAAAAAGCGCAAACCTTAAATGAAACAAAGCAGTTCCAGTTTAAAATTGAAATCAAAGCCGAAGGTTTCGATACAGTTATATATACCTTTGATATTCCTCTTACCAGCTGCGAGTATATAATAAAAGAACCCAATACGGTTGAATCGGTAAAGATTCAGGATTTATATTTATTTCCTACAAGCTGTTAAATACACATACCCTTTTTTGAGGCATTCATGAAAAATACATTTTCCAATCGTACTCTTTTTCTTATAAGTTTGATGCTTTTTTCTATGTTTTTCGGAGCGGGAAATTTGATTTTTCCCCCGATGGTAGGAAAACTTGCCGGAACCGAGATGCCCTATGCAATGTTGTTTTTCGGTATTACCGCAGTGTTATTGCCCGTATTGGGTATGATGGCCGTTGCAAAAACACGGGGTTTGCCGAATCTGGGCTTGCGGGTCGGTAAAGAATTTGCAACGCCCTTTACAATTTTAGTCTATATGTCGATAGGGCCGTTTCTTGCCATTCCCCGTGCAGGCAGCGTTCCGTTTGAAATGGCCATTGCGCCGTATTTGCCGGCTCAGTTTTCAAAACCGCTGGCTCTCTTGTTGTATACGGCCGTTTTTTTTATCCTTGCCGGTATTGTCAGTTTAATGCGTAATAAAACGATGAATAAGGTAATGGGAGATATTTTAACCCCCGCTTTGCTTATAATGCTTTTTGCTTTGTATATAGGCACACTTTTTGCGGATATGCCGCCATACGGACAGCCGCTGGGAGAATATGCGGTACATCCGTCGGCAAAAGGATTTATCGACGGTTATTTGACGATGGATACCCTTGCAGCGCTTAATTTCGGTTTGGTAATCAGTTTGGCGATAGAGTCATACGGAATAAACGATAAAAAAAGCATTTTGCACATCAATATCAAAATAAGCATGCTGGCCGGCTGTATATTGTTTTTAATTTACATGATGCTCGCCGATATAGGCGCTAAAACAGCTTCCCTGTTTCCCGATACGACAAACGGCGCACAAATACTTGTTTTTGTTTCGGACCGTTTATTCGGAAAATTCGGAGCGGTTATATTGGCACTTATTTTTACACTCGCCTGCCTGACAACCTGTATCGGTCTTATTGCATCCATCAGTCATTATTTTACGACCCTTGTTCCGCGATTAAGCTATACGGTTTGGGTGATTATTTGGACAATTATAAGCTTTTTATTTGCCAATATCGGCCTTGACGGCATTTTAAAATATAATATTCCCATTTTAACGGCAATATATCCGGTATCGATAATGCTCATAATTTTGGCATTATCGGCAAAAATCATAGGTACCGGACGTATTTTATACCGTTCTACCATCTATGTAACTGCCATTATAAGCATTGTAAACGCACTGGACCAAGCAAAGCTTATTATTCCCGGCTTTACACCGCTTATCAGAAAATTACCCTTTTACACCGCAGGACTCGGATGGCTTATTCCCGCTTTTACGGTTTTAGGGGCAAGTGCCCTTATCGAAAAATGCATAAACGGACGCGGACATACCGTATGATTTTTATTCGACTGATTCATTCATAGCCGGCTTTTCAGCGTATAGAGAAAAAGCCGGTTCAGCACAGCGAACGAAGCACATTAACAACGCATAAGATCATAATGCATACTTGCACGCAGTTAAATAAAAAGGCTACGCTGCGGGCGCTCAGTTTTGCTTTAAGCCGGGTACCCGCCAAACCGCCGATAACGGCGCATACGACCATAAAGGGCGCCATTTCCAAGTTGTATACGGAAAAACCCGTAGTAAACAATACGGAAGTCAATTTTGCAACTTGAGCAAAAAAAATCGTCATAAGGCTTGCAAGGGTCGCCGATTTTATGTCAAATGAAAACAAATACATAAGCAAGGCGACATTAAACGGGCCGCCGCCGATTCCCAAAAACGAAGATATAAAACCCAGCATAACGCCGCACAGAGCATACAAATACGCAGAAGAAAACGAGCGGTTTTTTATCGTATCCGATTTTATCATGTATACAAAGACAAAACCCACCAATATAAAAAGACATATGTTTTGAATAAGCGTAACGCTGCGATTGTTTTGAAAAAAGTATGTAATGTGCGTATAGACATACTGCCCTGCAATACCGCCGCATACCGAACCTAAGCTTAATATAATCAATTTAAGAACGGGAAGGGAATTTCCGGCTTTTTTTTGTACCGCATAGCCGCGCACAAGCGAAACAAAGGACATGGAAAAAACGGTGATACTGCTTAAGACGCCGATTACGGAAGAATCGTAATCTCCCATAAAATCCATAACGGGTTTTATAATAACGCCGCCGCCCATACCGCTTACAGAACCGATAAGCGTAGCGCCTAAAGCCAAAACAATATAGGGAACCGCATTCATAGTCGGAACGACAGGATTTGAACCTGCGACATTCTGCTCCCAAAGCAGACGCGCTACCAACTGCGCTACGTTCCGCAGAAATTTTGCTTTATCATGCGAAAGTACATTGCCGCAAAACTTTTTTATATAAAAGCGGGTCCGGAGGGACTCGAACCCCCTACCTGCTGCTTAGAAGGCAGCTGCTCTATCCGGATGAGCTACGAACCCGTATTTGAAGTTTAATTATATCAAAAAAATGCAGCGATGTAAAGTCCGTAGAACAGTATCGTTCTGTAAAAAAACCTATAATTTCCAAAAAATACGATAATTTTACGATAAATTTTGCTTAACAAGCTTTTACCCACTTGACGCAAAGGCGCAAATCCGATATTATAAAAGAGTTACGGGCGCTTAGCTCAGCTGGTACGAGCGTTTGGTTTACACCCAAAATGTCGGCGGTTCGATCCCGTCAGCGCCCAATATAATTGCTTGTAATGTAAACATTTACTCTTCCTTTCTTTTTTGCTTCGGCATCGAGTGGAATAAAATGGGCATAAAGTCCGTTTGAAGGAGAAGAGAAATGGCGTATCGTTTGTTTAAGAAAACCGTAAAGAGCAAAAGCGGTAAAGAATCTAAAAAATGGTATTACCGGTATTACGATCCGACGGGTATACAAATCAAAAAAGCTTGTAGAGGATGTAAAACCAAAAATGAAGCCGAAGCTTAATGCAGAAAAAAAGCGCTTTTTCCCTATGTATACCTGCGGCTGCGACTCGTGAGTTTTTGAAAAACTCACGAGTGTGATATGGCGGTGCAAAACTAGTTTATTTTGTACTAATGCTAAAATATCAATTGGCTGCTTATATCAATAGTATCCATTAAGAAATTAATGCCTTATCATAATTGCATTTAGACATGTATCGCTATATTTATTTCCTTTGTAGACGTCAACAATCGTTAATACAACTTTTTCATTAACCATTGATTCCAGTTTTATTACTTGGGGATTTGGCGTATCTTGTAATTCATAATTTCTACGCACATTTGAAGATTTAAAATACAGATCCATTGTTTTTACTCTGCTATTTTGAGAAAATAAATACCGTTTATTTTTTGATACGAATCCGTTAAAAATAATTATTTCTTGACCATTCATTTGAAACTGTACAGATTCTCCTTCTCCATATCCATTTACTGCTTCAACCCAGGGTTTTGCTAAATCCAATTTACTCAAATTGTTACCGGAATAGATAACAGTCTTTTCTTTCAATTCTGAAGAAGCATCAAAATAAGCGGGGAAATATAAGAGTTCAGTTTTTACCTTTGAAGCACCGATAAAAATAGGTATGTCGGATTCTTCATATAAAACCAAATAATCTTGAGAAAGTAACATCAATAATTTTACAGAGAATTCTTTATTTTTAATCTCCAGTTCATAGAATTTACCGTCAACGGAAATGGAATAATCGAAGATCTGATTCCATAATTTACTTGAATTCCAATTCTCTTCATCAGAGAATTCAACTTTATTATTTTTATAAAAAGAAATAATTTTAAAACTGTTGATATCTTTATAATAAACAGGTTCATCAATTTTCAATTCACTCATCGATAACGAATTAAGTGAAAAACATGTAAACATAAAGAATAATACTAGTATAATTGATTTTTTCATACGCATCTCCAATGCTATTAGTTTTCGTTTACCTGAGGAGGTTTAATTTGTATTTTAATGCTATCACCTTTTGCCCAAGCTGTATCACCTTTTGCTGTTTTTGCATTTGGATGAAATAAAACAGCTTCAGACTCTGTTACGTCATTTCCAGTAATGCTGATAGCATTATTATAACTTCCAGACTTATTTAATAATGTTCCCGTATAATCACCAGCAGGAATTGTTCTACCTCTACCTGCGTCAACTCCAGACTGATAATCAGCGGTTGACTGTACATCAATGGAGTTTAGCTTTATTCCCATCTAAATGTTTCTAAACTACCTTTAACTATTGTATGATACAAATCTTGTGTCATTTAAACTAATTAATAAACGTTATATATCAGAAACCACTCAAAATGTCAAATCAAACCTGACTGTCTATTGCTTCTTTTGCAAATGTTTGTATATCAAAAATGGCTTTTTCATTTATCCGATAGTCATTGTCAGATAAGATGAATTCTATTATACCATTGACATATGTACCTAAGGCTACACTTCCGTTAGCAAGCATTTCATCAATATACATATTATAGTTATCTTTGTTAGGAACCAGCATTAGAGGCTCTTTAGAATAGTATAGTAGAAAATGTGATGATGACTTTTGTTGATATCTATCTTTATCGTATTGTATAAAATTATACTTCCCAGAAACTTTAACTCTAATCAGTCCGCCTCTTTTAATTTCAAAATGTGTCAACTTGGGTTCGGGGATACAGACTATTCCACTTTGTTCAAAGCTTGCATTTAAGCAAAGTGGTAGATTTATCATATAAGTTTTATTCAAATTTGTTTCAAAAGAACTATTCAAAGTAAAAGCATTATTTAAATAAACAGATTTATTTAAATCATTTTTAATTTGTATTTCTACTAAGTCAATAGTGTTTTTCGAACATGAAAATATACATACCAATATTAAAATTACAGTCGGTATCTTAATCATAACTTTTGTGTTCCGGATCAGGCAAGATTTCTTGCCATCCCATTTCCTTTCTAACTTTATTTTCATTTTCAACAGCATTTCCTGGATTTTCGGTTGCAATAGGAATCGCATGCCCCGAGAGTTCATGTATGAGCACTTCAGTAGAACTCTTTCCCGATTTTGCACTTCCATCTTTAAATTTTGATATCCATCCTCCTTTTCTAGAAAGTACAACACTTATCTTTCCTCCTTCCGGCACTGTGATTCCTCCATTTGCTTGCTCATGCACACTAGAAGATAGTACATTTCTATTCTTAGCAACATACACTTCACCCAATTCTATACTGATATGACTAGATGACTGTATTCCGGCATCTAAATCATTGGAAAAAGTTTCTGAACGACCAAATACTAAGAAGCCGTTCAGTTTATTACCATCCTTTATTAAATTTCCTTCGTCATCTGTTTTATATTTATATTTTGATACCTTATTTATCATATCCACAATACTCGCCCTATCAGCTATTATTGGAATATTTATTATTTTCCCATCCGGGTCAATATACTGCACCGGGTTATTGGCTTGAAGCTCGCTGTCGCTTCGCTGCCCGATGCCTGCATAGTGGTAAAGGTTAAAGTTTACCTGATTATAAATCCCTCCTTCACCGACAGCAGAGCCAGCCATATATTCCCCCAGCGCGGGGTCTGTTGTCAGCCAGCGTGATGTTTTAGCGTCCAGATACCGTGCGCCGTAGTAATACAGGCCCACGCACAAGACGCCGGCTATTGTGCGTGCTTCATCTCTTTCTCTGCCGGAAAAATAGTCTATAACAAAGTTACTATTCTATTTTATATTCAGCAGTTATACTCCCATCAGCATGAATCTCCTCCAACCGATACAATTTATTGTTTACAACAATACATTTCTCGATTAGCTTATCCGAGTTATCTGATATATATGTATTTGTAGTTTCTTCATATAATTTTGTAACTATTTTATACATACAGTTACCATCATCAATCAAATTTAGAACGAAGGAGAAATCTTGCTGAGTATCTTCAACTAAAATTGATTTTAATTCTCCACTATACCCGGTTCTTAAATCTATTTTGGCAGTGCAATTGTCGGGGTATATATTATATAGTTGCGGAGAAAGTATGCTTGTGTTACCACTGTTATCAACACGACAACTAATAAACATTACAATCGATATAAAAATAAATAATTTACTCAATATTTTGTGTATCATTTTTCCATCTCATGACAGTATTTATACTATAATTCGCAATATCGTTTATCTTCTGCTGATCGACTTTTCCAGCTGTCATTATTTCTGTTTCGGTACCCGCATAATGCTACAAGTGCACATTCACCGTATTATAGAGTCCTCCCAGTCCGTCGCACGGCTCTCTTACGCGAGCCGTGCTTACCGAGTTTTTTACAGCCGCTCGGACTGCTCTGTGTTGCGTCTGAAAAAACTCGCATACCTGCTTCCATATTCTTTATTATACGGGCGTTCCCCTTTAGCTGCAAGGGCTTGGCAGCATCCTATTGTCTACAGGCTGAGTTATTTCTAAATATTCAGGTTTCAGGAACAATCGCCTGAATACACAAATCCTTATATTTTGTTCCGGGATAAATATCTAAAATTATTAATTGTAACCTCTGAACTCCAAAATAAGGTTTACAAATATCAGAAATATCTAAAAATTGCGGATTTGTATTATCTTCTAAAAGAAAATCTTTTTCTTTTTTTATGTCGATATTTTTGATTGTTATCTTTTTTACTCTTGAATTTTTGTTGTATAAATCCGGTTTTTCAGTTGATTGAAAACCGTTATAAATTAAAAGTTTGGGAGCAGTACCGGTATGCAAGGTTAAAGTTATCGTGTCATTAATTCCATATCCATTGGCTGACGCCCAAGGCAATCCGTCGATACTTGCCAAATTTTCAGCCGCATAGATAGAATTTCCTTCTGTTAGAAACGATGAGACTTCATAGTTAATAATGTCTGTTTTATTATATCTAAATTGGAGATTATTAAAACCTAAAATAATGGATATATATTCTCTCGGGATATATTCCATTAATATTAAATAATTAAGTACATTAGTTGACATCGAAAAAGTATTTTTATTATTTATCAATGAATAAAAATCAAAATCCTTGTAAAAAACACCGCCTCGCCCATCATCATTTAATGAATAATATCCATACGAAATCGAATTTTTGTCTATTGACTCTACTTGTATCAGTGAATAATAACTCTTTTTTATTGTTTTTACGGCAGAATATGAAAAGTTATTATTCTCAAAAGTATTTTCTTTACTATCTTTTTTATATACAAATAAATCTTTACCAAATGAAAAATAATAATCATCCGCTATATAAACCGTTTTTAAATTATGCGTATTTTTTTCAAATGAAATTCTTTTATTTAAATTTTTATTTTGGATAATTAAAAAATCACCGCTTTCTTGGAAATAAAAAGTCTTTTTTTGTTGTTCATCATTTTTTATAACATCTATCCTAATCTTCTCATTTTCAATAAACTGCGAACACAGCAGTAAATCATTTTTAAACTGAACTTTCTTTATTATTCCATTAGAGTCAAATGAAATACACGCGAATTGTTTTGTCAATTCCATATCGTTATAGAATTTAAATTCGACCGGTTGTGCTATTGCAAAAAAGTCACCCAAAAGAAATATAAAAAATAGACAGAATTTATTTTTATTCATTTTAGTTCTCCACACTGTTTTCATATTTAGAAGGATCTCCAGTTACATGTAATGTCGCTGAAGGATCGGAAGTTTCTTTGTTCTTTTCAAAAGCTTTTAATAAAATTGTCATAACCAATTTATTAAAAATTCCAATACAACCATGAGTATTTTTATAAATAGTAAAATGTATATAATATCCGAAATCTTTTACAGTTTTCCCTGTAGGATTTCCATTTTCATCCACAACAGAAAGATATTGAGAGGCATCTGTTGTTAACCATTTACTTCCATACTTAGAAGGATCAGTCGTATCAGCAATTGACTCAATATTATGATCGCCATCAGGAAATTGCGTAGGCATTGTACCATTATCTTGTCTTGTTTCAATATGAGAATTTGATAAACTAGTACGATCCCCGCCCCATTCAACTCCAGAAGTAACTTCATCAGGAGTAAAAGTTATGCGATGTATCTTTTCTTTTTTATCCACAAAAACCAATGTCAATGTCTGTTTCTGTTTATTAAAAGAGCCTGTCACAAAATCTGTGTAAATGGCATTTCCTAACAAAGT